>SLKB01000377.1 GCA_007134805.1 Paracoccaceae bacterium | reverse complement strand
GGCTGATCGCCGCCTGGCTCGACTCGCCGCATGGCGATTACCACTCGCCCTCCTTCACCTACTGGAACAGCGATGGCGCCGTGCCCGAAAGCTGCGCGATGTGCCATTCCGAGACCGGGTTTCTCGATTATCTCGGGGTGGGCGATGCCACGGCCGGACAGGTCGACCATCCCGGCACGATCAACACCGTGATCGGCTGCGCGTCGTGCCACACCGCTGAGGCGCATGCGCTCGATGCGGTCACCTTCCCCTCGGGGGTCGAGGTGGCGGATCTGGGAGCCTCGGCCACCTGCATGGTCTGCCATCAGGGCCGGCAGTCGAGCGACCAGGTCGCAGCGCGGGTGGGAGACCAGCCCGAGGATGAAGTCTCGGGCGATCTCGCCTTCCTCAACATCCATTACGCGGCCTCTGCGGCGACGATGCTGGGGTCCGAGGCGCGCCCGGGCTACCAGTATCCCGGGCGCAGCTATGCGGGCCGCTTCGCGCATGTGCCGGGTGCGGATACCTGCGTGGCCTGCCACGCGCCGCACAGCACATCGGTGGCGACCGAGGGCTGCCTCGCCTGCCACCAGGGCGTCGAGGAGCTGCGCGACATCCGCACCCAGCACCGCGATTTCGCGGGCACGGGCGACCGCTCGGGCGGGATCCACAGCGAGATCGTGGCGATGAAGGACCAGCTCATGTCCGCGATCCGGCTCTATGCCGCCGAGGTCGCGGGCGCGCCGATCATCTATGCAGCGGGCTTTCCCTATTTCTTCGCCAATCCCGACGGGCTCGACGAATTGCCCCAAGACCAGATCACCCGCGACAACCGCTACCAGAACTGGACGCCGCGGCTGCTGAAGGCGGCCTATAACTATCAGGTCGCCTCCAAGGATCCCGGCGGCTATGTCCACAACCCGCGCTACATGCTGCAGATCCTGCATGATTCGCTGCAAAGCCTCGCGGAAGTGGCGGAGGTGGATGTCTCGGGGCTCGCGCGGCCCTGACACGCCGTTGAACAAGCAACTCGGGCGGGGCGCGTCTGCGAAACTCGTCTCGTCCCGCCCCCTGATCGGAATGCAGAGGGCCGCGCCCGACCCTGGGAGGGCGCCTTGGCACGCCGAGGTTACTGCGCTTTATGCCAGCCAGACCCCTCCGGCCGCCCAGCAATTTGCAACCTTGCAATGCGCCCTCCCGATGGGAGGGTCGGGCGCGGCCCGGGCTGGTCGCCCGGGCCATGGATTGTGGGACGCCTGGCGCGGCACAGTAGTCCGGTCTCATGCTTGAAAATGGGCTCGCGCGGGACTGATCGCGCGGCCCTGAGCGTCAGCCGAGCGCTTTGAGGATCGCGCGCGCCTGCGCGCTGTCGGCATCCATCTGCGCGATCAGCGCCGGCAGGCTGTCGAAGCGCATCTCGTCGCGCAGATGCTCGATCAGCGCGACCGACAGATGCGCGCCATAAAGATCGCCCGTGAAGTCGAAGAGATAAGTCTCGATATTGGGCAGGTTCTCGCCAAACATCGGCCGCACGCCGAGCGAGGCGACCCCGCCATGGCGGCCCTGATGCGGCCCGCCCAGCACATCGACCTGCACGGCATAGACCCCGAAGCGGGGCGGGTGCAGCCCGGCGATCGACATGTTCGCCGTCGGATAGCCCAGATCGCGCCCGCGCTTCGCGCCATGCAGCACTTCGCCCTCGATCCGGTGCCAGTGGCCGAGCATGCGCGCGGCCTCGCGCGGGGCACCGTCGCTCAGCGCGCCCCGGATCGCTGTGGAGGAGACGACCTGCGCGCCCTCGCCCAGAAGGGCCGCGATCGTCACCTCGAAGCCCAGCTCCGCGCCGAGCCGCGCGAGCCCCTCCGCCGTGCCCTGCCGGCCCTTGCCGAAACAGAAATCCGCCCCCACGACGACATGCGCGACCCCCAGCCCCTCGGCAAGCACGCCTTGCGTGAATTCCCGGTCCGTGAGGTTTGCAAGCCGCGCATCGAAAGGCAGCTCGTAAAGCCGCGTGACGCCCATCCGCGCCAGCCGGTTGGCACGCGCCTCGGCATTCATCAGCCGGAAGGGCGGGGTGGCGGGGGCGAAGAATTCGCGCGGATGCGGTTCGAACGTGACAATGCCCAAAGGCGCGTCCGGCCGGCGCGCAAGCTCGATCACGCGCTGATGGCCGCAATGCACCCCGTCGAAATTGCCAAGCGCCACCGAGGCGCCCTTCGCGCCGGCCTCGAGCCCCGTCCAGTGCCGAAAGACCTGCATCTGCCCCCTTGCGGGGCGCGGATCGTGCGCGGCCCCGGCTTCAGTCGAACTTGCGGCTGGGCGCGAGCACCGTCGCCTCGCCTTTCAGGACCGTCGTATCCCCCACTGCGCAGCGACATTCAAGAGTGACCCGGCGCTTGGCGTAATCGATGGTCAGCACCGTGACCTCGGCAAGCACGACATCGCCGGGGCGCACGGGCGCCATGAATTTCAGGGTCTGGCCCAGATAGATCGTGCCATGGCCGGGAAGCTGCTCGCCGATGACGGCCGAGATCAGCCCCGCGGTCAGCATGCCATGCGCGATGCGGCCCTCGAAGATCGTGTCGCGGGCATAGTCATCGTCAAGATGGACCGGGTTGCGATCGGTCGAGACCTCGGCGAAGAGCTCGATATCGCGGGGGGTGACTTCCTTTTGCAGATGCCGGCGCATGCCGATCTCGAGATCCTCGATGCAGATCGTGCCGCGCGGGAAATTGTCGTTCATGCCATGGTCCAACATCACTTCCGCCTTTCCTGAATCCCGAGAGCCGTGCCTCGCGCCGCTCTGCCGTTGCAGCGCAGCATTACCCGATCGCACGCAGCGGCGCAAGGTGCTTGCGTAATAATACGTCAGAAACAGGCAATAGGTTGTAATTTTATTGCGAGGCGCAAAAATGTCGCGGCGCGCGCGGGGGGAAGCGTCCGCTCGGGGTCCTCCTGCACCCCTCGCGGACGCTGCCCGGCCGAGCGGCCGGGCGCGCGCCTTGCGTGCCTGCGCGCGCAACTTGCCACTGTGCTGAGACCGCAATTCGGGTCAGGCCCGCCCGCGAAAACGTCCGTCCCCATCCTCTGATCGCCGCGCCCACTCGATGGGAGGGTGGGGCGCGGCCCGGGCTGGTCGCCCGGGCCATCGGCGTCGCGGGACGCGATTTCCCGCGGCAGAGCGGTCGGCCGGTCGGGCGCCGGTCAGCGCAGCTGGCCCATGGCGAAGCTGGGTGTGACATCCGCGCGCGCGCACCACTCCCGCAGCCGCGCGGGGTCGGGCCGCGCGGGATCGTCGCCGAATTCGCCCGCGGCGAGCCCGCCCGTGATGAAGATCGTGTCGAACCCCTCGCCCTGGCCGCCGCGGATATCCGTGGCGATCCCGTCGCCGATCGCGATGATACGCTCGGTCGAGAAGCGCAGCCCCTTGCCTGCCGCGACGCGCAGCGCCAGATCGTAGATCGGCGGGTGCGGCTTGCCGAAATAGAGCGCCTCGCCCCCCATCTCCTCATAGAGCTGCGCCAGCGCCCCCGCGCAGTAAAGCCGCGTGTCGCCGTAATCGACGACCAGATCGGGATTGGCGCACAGCATCTTCAGCCCGCGCGTCTTGGCCGAGAGCAGCTTTCCGCGATAGGCGTCCGGTTTTTCGGTCTGATCGTCGAGAAGCCCCGTGCACACGATCCCCTCGGCCACATCGAAGCCCACCCGCGTGATCGGCGGATGCTCGGCCGCCCAGTCGGGCTGGTCGGTGAAGAGATCGTCATCCTTCTGCGGCCCCAGATGCCAGACATCGCGCCCCACCGCACCCGTGAAGAGCGCCTGCTGCGTCGCATCGCCCGAGGTGACGATCGCATCATAGGCCTCGTGCGAGAGCCCCATCTGATCAAGCCGGGCCTGCACTGTCCGCCAGGTCCGCGGCGCATTGGTCAGCAAGATCACCCGCCCGCTGCCTGCGCGAAACGTCATGAGCGCCTGTTCCGCCGCCGCGTGGACCTCGCGGCCATTATGCAGGCAGCCCCACAGATCGACCAGCGCGAGGTCGTAATCGGTCGAGATCTCGGCGAATTCCGACAGGATACGTGTCATATGCCCTGCACCCTCACAGTTTCAGCGCCGGGATGATCTGCTTCTTGCGGCTCATCACGCCGGGCAGAACCAGCGTATCGCCCGCAGCCTCGGCCCCGAACGAGGCTTTCGCCACCTGCCGCACCAGATCATTGGGCACCAGAAGCGTGGCCTCCTCGCGCAGGATGTCGATCACGAACAGAAGCACCTGATCGGCGCCATCGGCGCGCGCGACCTCTTCCATGCTGGTCATGAGCGCGGGTTTGCGCGCCAGGATCTGCTCGGGCGACGTGGTCTCGAGCACCGAGACGCGGAAGGTCCTGCCCTCGACCGTGTAGCTTTTCGAATCCATCCGCAGCAATTCGGCATCCGAGAAGGCCGAGACATCGGATTTCGCGGCAAACATCTGCGCGGCCAGATCGGGGATCTCGACGCCCAGCTCCGCGGCCAGCGCATGGGCCACTGCGCGGTCTTCCTGCGTCGTCGTGGGCGAGCGGAACTCCAGCGTGTCCGACAGGATGCACGACAGCATCAGCCCCTTGATGCCGCGCGGCGCCTGCGCCATGTGCTTGCCGATCATTCCATGCATGATCGTCGCCGTGCAGGCGAGCGGGCGCATGGTGATGTCGATGGGCCCCTTCGTCTCGAGCCCGCCCGCCAGCTTGTGATGGTCGATGATCGCGCGGATATCGGCGCGGTTGATGCCTTCGGGCAGCTCGGCGGGGTTGTTCGTGTCCACGATCACGACGGGCGTGCCCTCGGGCAGATCCCCGAGCACGGGCGGCGTCGCCTGGTCCCAGTGCGCGAGCACGAAGGCCGCTTCGGTATTGGGTGTGCCCAGCAGCACTGCTTCTGCCGCCTCCCCCTTGATCTGCGAGAGATACCACGCCCAGATCAGCGCAGAGCCTGTCGAATCGGTGTCAGGAGACGTGTGGCCGAAAACCTTGATGGTCATGGAGTGTCCTTGCATCACATTCGGAAGATGTCGCGCGCGCTTATAGCCGTGTGGCGCGGCCTTGTCACCCGGCGCCGCTTAAGCGGTTCTTTACCGGTCCAGCCCTATCCTGAGCGCATTCGAGAAGGGCTTTTCATCTTCAATGCATGATGTCATCCAGATCTGGGTCGTCGTGGCGATTGCCGCAGTCATGGTCATTGCCTCGCTGATCCTGGCGAGCGCGACCAGCACGCGCCACAGCACCCGGCTCGAGGTGACAGCCTTCCACTGGCTCGCGGCGACCAATCTGGCCTTTCTGGTGGGCACGATCGGGCTGATGCTGGGCACGGTGCTGCCCTTCTGGGTCAGCGCCTCGATGATGATCACGGGCATGCATCTGGGGATGATCCTGGGCTATATCGCGCTGCGCTATGGCCTGGGCGACCAGCCACGCCTGCCGCGCTACGCGGCCTTTGCGTCGATCACGGTGCTCTCGCAGGGGGTGCTCGCGCTCGTGGTGCCCGATGTGGGCGTGCTGGTGCTCTCCTCCTCGCTCATCAACAGCGTGATGGGCATGGTCATGGCGCACAGGCTCTGGCACCGCTCGAACCAGCTGGGCCGCGACATGGCGCTTCTGGCCAGCGCCCCCTTTGCCACCATCGCGCTCGCCTATGCCTCGCGGCTGGTGCTGGCGGGCATCGGCGCCTCGGCCTATGCCTTCACGGTGGCCACGCTGATCGTGGCCTTCCTGCTTGCGTTTTCCGCCCTGCAATGGAGCTTCGCGCTCATCGCCTTCCGCGCCGCCCGCCTCAACCAGTCGCTCGAGGCCGCGCGCGACAGGGCCGAGGAAAGCAGCCGCATGAAATCGCGCTTCCTCGCCAATATGAGCCATGAGCTGCGCACGCCCCTCAATGGCGTGCTCGGCATGGCGCAAGTCCTCGAAAGCACCCAGAAGGACCCCGAACAGAAGCGCATGCTCGAGACGATCCGCGAAAGCGGCGAGGGGCTCCTGAGCATCCTCAACGACATCCTCGACCTCTCGAAGATCGAGGCCGGCCAGATGCAGATCGAGATGCGCCCCTTCGATGCCGCCCACAGCCTCGAGCAGACGGCGATGCTCTTCTGCCCCGGCGCCGAGACGCGCAAGCTCGAATTCCGCGTCCGCATCGACCCCGCGCTGGCGGGGTGGCGCATGGGCGATGCGCTGCGGCTGCGACAGGTCGTGTCCAACCTGCTCAGCAATGCCGTGAAATTCACCGATCGCGGCATCGTCGCGCTGCGCGCGCGGCCCTTCAATGGCGGGATCCGAATCCAGGTCAAGGACACAGGCATCGGCATGTCCGAAAGCCAGCTCGCCTCGGTGTTCGAGGAATTCGTGCAGGCCGACAGCTCGATCACGCGGCGCTTCGGAGGCACCGGGCTTGGCATGCCGATCGTGCGCCGGCTGGTCGAGGCGATGGGCGGAGAGGTGCGCGTCTCCTCGATGTATGGGCGCGGCACGACTGTCACGCTCGATCTGCCCTTCGAGCGGGTCGAGATCACCGAGGCCGCCGCCGCCGCGCTCGATGACACGGCCCCCACCCCGTCCTCCGCCCCGCCCCCCGAAACCACCACCACCGCGCGCGCCCTGCGCCCTGACGCGCAGCAGGCCCTCGCGCCCGCGCCCGCGCATCCGATACCCTCCGCGGCCCTGCGCGCGGCCACAGCGCCCGGGCCCGCCGCCAATGATGCAGCCAATGACACCGCCGCCTGTGCGCCCGCGCCCACGCGCCGGATCCTCGTGGCCGAGGACAATCTCGTCAACCAGAAGGTGATCAGCGCGATGCTGCGCGAGCTGCCGTTCACGCTCGAATTCGTCGAGACCGGCCGCGCCGCGGTCGAGCGCGCGCGCCACCAGACATTCGACCTCTTCCTGTTCGACGTGATGATGCCCGAGCTTGACGGCCCCTCCGCCCTGCGCGCGATCACCAAGGCCTATGCGCGCGCGGGCCGGCCGCTGCCACCTGCGGTTGTCGCCACAGCGCATGTCTCCTGCGCCAAGGGCGACGAATACCGCAGCAGCGGCTTTGTCGATATCGTGCCCAAGCCGATCCGCAAGCAGCGCCTGCTGGAGGTTCTGCGCGCGCTTGGCCTGCTCGATGCCGACATGGCAGAGCCCGGCACAGAGGCCAGCGCGGCGCCTTCGCCCCGGCAGGCCGATCCGGCGTCTCCGCAGGCGGCGAAATTTTCCCGAATGGTCGGTTGACAGCGCCAACAGCTCTGCCTAACTAGGCGACGTTAGCACTCTCCTCGTGTGAGTGATAACGACATTCAACCTGGAACCAGAGGAGCGTTCTCAGATGGCATTCAAACCGCTGCATGATCGTGTGCTTGTGCGTCGCGTGGAAAGCGACGCAAAAACCAAGGGCGGCCTGATCATTCCCGAAACCGCCAAGGAAAAACCCGCTGAAGGCGAAATCGTCGCAACCGGCGACGGTGCGCGCAAGGACTCCGGCGAGCTGATCGAGCTTTCGGTCAAGGCCGGCGACCGGGTCCTGTTCGGCAAGTGGTCCGGCACCGAGGTCACCCTCGATGGCGAGGAACTGCTGATCATGAAGGAAAGCGACATTCTGGGCGTGATCGCCTGATCCGCTTTCGGAACCCGAGACATTTAAGACAACCAGGAGGCACCACACATGGCTGCTAAGGACGTCAAGTTTTCAACCAACGCCCGCGACCGCATGCTGCGCGGCGTGAACACTCTCGCCGATGCCGTGAAAGTCACGCTCGGCCCCAAGGGCCGCAATGTCGTCATCGAGAAATCCTTCGGCGCACCGCGCATCACCAAGGATGGCGTGACCGTCGCGAAGGAGATCGAACTCGAAGACAAGTTCGAGAACATGGGCGCGCAGATGGTCAAGGAAGTGGCCTCGCGCACCAATGACGAAGCCGGCGACGGCACCACCACCGCAACCGTGCTGGCCCAGGCCATCGTGCGCGAAGGCCTGAAATCGGTCGCCGCGGGCATGAACCCGATGGACCTCAAGCGCGGCATCGACCTCGCCACCACCCGCGTCGTCGAATCGATCCGCGCCGCGGCCCGCCCGGTCAATGACACTGCCGAAGTCGCGCAGGTCGGCACCATCTCGGCCAATGGCGAAGCCGAAATCGGCCGCCAGATCGCCGATGCGATGCAGAAGGTCGGCAATGAGGGCGTGATCACTGTCGAAGAGAACAAGGGCCTCGAGACCGAGACCGATGTGGTCGAGGGCATGCAGTTCGACCGCGGCTACCTCTCGCCCTATTTCGTCACCAACCCCGACAAGATGGTGGCCGAGCTTGACGACGCGATCATCCTGATCCACGAGAAGAAACTCTCCTCGCTCCAGCCGATGGTTCCCCTGCTCGAGCAGGTGATCCAGAGCCAGAAGCCGCTGCTGATCATCGCCGAGGATGTCGAGGGCGAAGCGCTCGCCACGCTCGTCGTCAACAAGCTGCGCGGCGGCCTCAAGATTGCGGCCGTCAAGGCCCCGGGCTTTGGCGATCGCCGCAAGGCCATGCTGCAGGACATCGCCATCCTGACCGGCGGCCAGGTGATCAGCGAAGACCTCGGCATGAAGCTCGAAAGCGTGACCATGGACATGCTCGGCTCGGCCAAGCGCGTCTCGATCACCAAGGATGAGACCACCATCGTCGACGGCGCTGGCGAGAAGGCCGAGATCGAGGCCCGCGTTGCCCAGATCCGTCAGCAGATCGAGGAAACCACCTCCGATTACGACCGCGAGAAGCTGCAGGAACGTCTGGCCAAGCTCGCCGGCGGTGTGGCCGTCATCCGCGTCGGCGGCATGACCGAAGTCGAAGTCAAGGAGCGCAAGGACCGCGTCGATGACGCGCTCAACGCAACCCGCGCGGCCGTGCAGGAAGGCATCGTCGTCGGCGGTGGCGTGTCGCTCATCCAGGGTGGCAAGGCCCTCGACGGGCTCAAGGGCGAGAACAGCGACCAGGATGTCGGCATCAACATCGTGCGCAAGGCGCTCGAAGCCCCGCTGCGCCAGATCGCCGAGAATGCAGGCTTCGACGGCTCGGTCGTCGCCGGCAAGATCCGCGAGACCGATGACAAGACCTATGGCTTCAACGCGCAGACCGGCGAATATGGCGACATGTTCAAGTTCGGCGTGATCGACCCCGCCAAGGTCGTGCGCACCGCGCTGCAGGACGCCTCCTCGATCGCAGGCCTGCTGATCACCACCGAGGCCATGGTCGCCGACAAGCCCGAGCCCAAAGGCTCGAACTCGGGCGGCGGCATGCCCGACATGGGCGGCATGGGCGGCATGATGTAAGCGCCCCACCCGGGCCACATCTCGAAGGGCCGAGGCACCCCGCCTCGGCCCTTTTCATTTGCGCCGCAGCCCCTTCCCCCGCCCACACAGCCGCGCAGCACCGGGCCGCGGTGCGGCGATCATCGCCCTGAGCTGTGCGCTTTATCCCGGCCAGATCCGCGTAACCTCAAGGTTTTGCCGCTGTCTGACGCCGCGCGAACCTCTCGCATGCCAGGTACAAAGCCGCGCAGCACCGGGCCGCGGTGCGGCGATCATCGCCCTGAGCTGTGCGCTT
>SLKB01000210.1 GCA_007134805.1 Paracoccaceae bacterium | reverse complement strand
TGGCGAGCGTCACCGTCATGACCGCCGGCAGACCCTCGGGGATCGCGGCGACGGCGATCGAGACGGCGGCAAGGAACATCTCGCCCCAGTCCCGGCCCCAGACGACCGTGCCGACCGCAAAGGCCAGGGCGGCCAGCACCACGATCACGATGGTCAGCGTCCGAGTGAAGGCGTCGAACCGACGCATCAGCGGCGTCTTGAGGCTTTCCACCTCGGACAACATCCCGCTGATGCGGCCGATCTCGGTCTTCTCTCCGGTCCGGACGACGACGCCCGTGGCCTGGCCGGATGTAACCACCGTGCCCGAATGGGCGAGACTGGTGCGGTCGCCGGTTTCGGCGTCTTCGTCCACCGGGTCGGTCGACTTGTCGACCGCGGTGGACTCGCCGGTCAGCGCGGCCTCCTGGGTCTGCAGGTTCTTCGTTTTCAGCAGCCGGAGGTCGGCCGGCACGCGGTCGCCGGACTCGAGCAGCACGATGTCGCCCGGCACCAGTTCTGTTGCGGGCACCTTCTGCCGTTCGCCGCCACGCCGCACGCGCGCGTCGTTCGACAGGAACTTCTGGACGCTTTCGAGGGCGCGTTCGGCGCGGCCTTCCTGGATGAATCCGATGATCGCGATGATGAGCACCACCGCAAAGATCACACCGCTGTCGAGATACTCGCCGAGCAGCCCCGTCACGACGCTGGCAACGAGCAGCAGATGAATGAAGAGGTTGTTGAACTGGGCCAGGAAGCGCCGCAGCGACGAGCGCTGGCGCCCGGCCTTCAGGCTGTTCTCGCCGAAGCGTTCGCGGCGTTGCTCGACCGCGTCTTCGTCGAGGCCCTCTTCGGCATCGACCTCGAGCGCCGCCAGCGCGTCGTCGCCCGACATCGCGTGCCAGGTCCTGTCTTCAAGGTCATCCGGCGACGGGGTGTCCTTTTCGGCCATGGGTCTCGCTTTCCCTGAATCACGATTGGGAAGGATCGGGGGCAGCCCCCTCCGCCTGGCTGTCGTCACGGTGCCCGACACGCCATGCGGCGTGCGCGCGGCCGGGCCTGCCGCGCCGTGGTGGTCTTGCCGGCGCGCCGCGCCGTGTCTGCCTGCGCCCGGAACGGCGCGCAGGCAGACACGAGGCGTCGCGCCCCGGGGCAAGGCCGCGTCACTTCGCCGTGTAGCCACCGTCGATGACCAGTTCCGACCCGGTGACGAATTTCGCATCGTCCGAAGCGAGATAGGCGATCCCGGCGGCGATATCCTCGGGCGCGCCGACATGGCCGAGCGGATGCAAGGCATCGAGGTTTTCGCGGAATGCGTGGGCCCCCTCGTCAGAGGCCTCGGCCATCGCCTCCACCAGCGGTGTCCAGATGAAGCCGGGGTGGACGGAGTTCACGCGGATGCCCTCCTTGGCATACAGAAGCGCATCGGTCTTGGTCATCAGCCGGACGGCGCCCTTCGAGGCATGGTAGGGCGGAATGTCGGGCGCGCCGATGAGGCCGTAGATCGACGAGAGGTTCACGATGCTGCCCTTGCCGCGCCGCCGCAGGTGCGGAATCGCGGCGCGCGTGCAGTAGAAGACCCCGTTGACGTTCACCTCGATGACCTTGCGCCATTCCTCGGACGGGATTTCGTCGGTGGGCTTGTCGATGCCAGATATGCCGGCGTTGTTGACCAGCACGTCGATGCCCCCCAGCGAATCGGCGATGTCGGCAAGGACCCGGGTGACGGCGTCTTCGTCGGTCACGTCGAGATGGTGGAATTCCGCCGTTCCGCCGCGCTCGACGATGTCGTCGCACAGGCGCTGGCCCTCATCGTCCTCGATATCGGTGACTGCAACCCGGGCGCCCTCGTCGGCCAGCCGGATGCAGGCGGCCTTGCCGATTCCGAGGGCTCCCCCGGTGACGATGCAGACCTTGCCGTCGAGTCGTTTCATGTGCTTCTCCATCGGTTGTGCGGGACGGCCGCGGGCAACCCGCGGACGTCGGGGTGCGCGGCGAACAGGCGGCACAGGGCCTCGCCGAAGGACCGGTTCGGCAGGCCGCCGATGCGCAGGGTGTCCATCGCGGAGGCGATCGAGGGAATGTCGGTGGCTTCCAGCGCGACACTGAGCCCCGCCCGGTCGCCGGTCGCAACCCGGCAGATCTCGGCGCGGCACCCGCCGACATCGAACACCAGGCGCGATTTCCGCACCATGCGCGGATCGACCCGCCGGCGCAGCGCTGCAAGCGCCGTCAGCAGGTGGGCCGGCGAAAGGCCGGCCTCGGCAGACAGCCGTTCCCGCAGGCCCAGCGCCGCCGCCAACTGCACCCGCTCGGCCACCGTCAGCGGAAACCGCGTCGAGACCGGCATCTCCCAGAACTGAACCGAGCCGACGTCCTTGCCACGGCGCTTGATCTCGAGCCGGCTGCCATCGCGCAGTTTCACCAGCACTGCGTCGCTGGCCTCGCCCATCAGATAGATGTCGACACGCCGCTCGGCGTTCGTGAGCGGGAAGAGGCCCTGAAGCATCGACACGGCAGGGTGCGACGGCCTCGGCCAGACACGGTATTCGAAGCGGCCGTCCACCCGGCGGGTCTGGCGCGGGGGGCGGAAGAGGATGAAGGCGGTGTCGTTCATGGCGCGGCGTCCTCCGGCTGTGCGGGTGGGCTTTCCTGACCGGCGTTCTGCAGGCTCGGTTGCCTGCCGGCTTGCGGCCCGCTGCCGTGCCGGGGCGTCCTTGATCGTTGTCGGCTGCCTGCTTGCAGGCGGCGTTGCCCGCAGGGCGGCAACGTGCGGCATCGTCTCGTCGGTTGCCTTCGCGCGGTCTTGTCCGGGCCGCAGGTGTCCGCTGGCCACGGGCGCGCGGGCGGGCTCCCCCGCAGGCGGCCGGACGGGGAATGATCGCGCGCACCGGAAGCACTCTGCCGGACCATCGCCGGAGCGTCGGCTGCCTGAGCCGGGCCCGGCCGAGGCCGAAGGACCGGGAGTACGCTCACCCAGGGCTCTCGATGGGCCGACCGACGGAAAGACCTGCCTCGACCATCATTCTCGATCATCATTTCGGGGCCGCCTCCTGATCACTTCTTTGCTGCGGTCCACCTAGCCAGCTGCAGGCGCAGGCGTCTTTAACAGGCGTTAATGCAGGTGCAGCGAAAGCGGGTCAGCTTTTGCGCAGACACCCGTCGTGGCGGAAGGAAACAGCATGCATCCATCTGGTATTGGACCAGAAAGAGAGCCAGAGACCATCGACTCGGATGGCCGGACGGACCGGATGGCCGGATGGCCGGATGGAGCTGATGCGATGGCATTCTTTTCGCCGGTGCAGCAACCGGCCGACGGTGTCTGGCGTTCAGGAGCCGTCGCCTCGCGGCCGCCGGGGCGCGGCCCGCAATGGTCACTGTCCGCACGGACCCCGGCCCGAAAGGCGCCGGTGATCGATCGAAACCTGCAGCAGAAACGGAGGCAATCCCGATGCCCCAGAACGAGGCAGTTCTCTGTCATCCACGTCGCACCGCCGTCGGGCGATTCGGCGGCTCGTTGAAGGACATGCCGGCCACCGCGCTGGGCGCGACGGTGGTGGAGGAGATCATCCGCCAGACCGAACTCGACCCGGGGCTCGTGGATGGCGTGGTCATGGGCCAGGTCGTGACTGCCGGCGCAGGCATGAACCCGGCACGTCAGGCGGCTCTGCGGGGCGGCCTGCCCACCATCGTGCCGGCGTTGACGGTGAACCGTGTCTGCGGATCGGGCGCGCAGGCCATCGCGACCGCCGCGCAGGAGGTCTGGCTGGGCCAGGCGCGCTGCATGATCGCCGGGGGCATGGAGAACATGGATCAGGGGCCCTACCTGCTCGCCCGCGCCCGCTGGGGCTATCGCATGGGGCCGGGCACGCTGGTCGATGCGACCCTGCGCGACGGGCTCAACGACGCCTTCTCGGGCGAGCATTCGGGCTGGCACACCGAGGATCTGGTGGCATCGCACGACATCTCGCGCGAGGCGCAGGATGCCTGGGCGGCCCGGTCGCAGCAGCGCTTTGCCAAGGCCCAGGAGGCCGGGCATTTCAAGGCCGAAATCGTGCCGGTCACGGTCAGGGACAAGTCCGGCGAGACGGCGTTCGACACCGACGAGGCCAACCGCCCCGACGCGACCGAGTCGGGGCTGGCCAAGCTCCGCTCTGCGTTCCGCAAGGATGGAACGATCACGGCGGGCAATGCGCCGGGTCTGAATGCGGCCGCAGCCGCCATGCTGGTCGCCACGCCCGCGTTCGCCGAGGAGCACGGGCTGGAGGTCGCGGCCCGGCTGGTGGCTGTCGGGGTCGGCGCCGTGGAACCGGGCATGTTCGGCCTGGGCCCCGTGCCGGCGGTGCAGCAGGCGCTCGATCGCGCGGGCTGGCGCATCGGCGACATCGAGCGCGCCGAGGTCAACGAGGCCTTCGCGGCCATCGCCATCGCCCTGACCCGCGAGCTGGGGCTGTCCGAAGACGTCGTCAACGTCGAGGGCGGGGCCATCGCGCTGGGCCATCCGATCGGCGCGACGGGCGCGATCCTTGCGACGCGGCTGATGCATTCGATGGCGCGCGACGGGCTCGGGCGCGGACTGGTGACGCTGTGCATCGGCGGCGGACAGGGCATCGCGCTGCTGCTCGAACGCCCGACGTAAGCGGGCATCGGCACGATCAGCGAAAAGGAGATTCATATGGCAAGCAGCAAACGCACGGCACTGGTCACGGGGGGCGTGCAGGGCCTTGGCGCCGCCACCTCGCGTGCGCTGGCAGAGGCCGGGATCACCGTCGCGGCCGCGCATCTGGACGGCGGCGAGACGGCAGAGGCGTTCGGACGCGAGACGGGCATCCCGGTCTTCGAGTGGGACGTATCGGATTTCGACGCCTGCGCCCGCGGTGTGGCCAAGGTGGAGGAGGCGGTCGGCCCGATCGACATCCTCGTCAACAATGCCGGCGTGCACCGCGACGGCATGTTCCACAAGATGGATCTTGAGGACTGGGAGGCCGTGGTCCGGGTCGATCTGGGGTCGATGTTCAACGTCACCCGGCATGTCATCGGCGGCATGCGCGACCGCGCATTCGGGCGGATCATCAACGTCTCGTCGGTGAATGCGGCGCGCGGTCAGGCCGGCCAGACCAACTATTGCGCGGCAAAGGCGGGGGTCGAGGGGTTCACCCGTGCCCTTGCCCGCGAAAGCGCCGGCAAGGGCATCACGGTGAACGCCATCGCCCCGGGCTATGCCGACACCGCAATGGTGCGGGCGATGCCCGAGAAGATTCTCGAGCACATTCTCGAAACGGTGCCCCAGTCACGGCTGGCCGAGCCGCAGGAGATCGGCGAGTGCGTCCGGTTTCTCGCCTCCGACGCCGCCGCCTTCGTCACCGGGGTCACGCTGCATGTCAGCGGCGGCCTGCGTATGGGCTAGTGGCCCGGGCGCGCGAGACATCGAACCCAGAAGGACCATCATTCATGTCCGACACCAGAGTGAAGACGCGAGAATCAAAAGCCGGGGAGGTCCGCAGCGCGCGGCCCCCCGAACCCGACACGGGCCCTAAAACGGGCTCCGACACGGCCCGTGACAAGGGCGCCGACACGAGCGCCGATACGGGCTCCGACACGGCCGAGCCACCCCAAAGCCGGGAACATCGCTGCGGGCTGGATGCCGAGCCGCCGGAGATCGATCACACCTCGCCCTTTGACGCGCCCGACCGCTACAGCACCAAGAGCCTGGACCGGGCCGCGAACGCGCATCTTGCCCGGTTCACGCTCGGCGTCACGCCTTTTGGGGTGTCGTCGACCCTGTTCACATGGTGGGTGCACCTCATGGGCTCGCCCGGAAAGCAGCTGCAGCTGATGGAGAAGGCCGCACGCAAGGCGACGCGCCTCGGCGTGCATGCCGGCACACTCGCCGCCAACCCCGATGCCGCTCCCTGCATCGAGCCCTTGCCGCATGACAGCCGGTTCGAGCACGAGGGCTGGAAGCGCTGGCCCTACAACATGATCTCGCAGGGTTTCCTGCTGACGCAGCAATGGTGGTACAACACCGCCTGCGATATCGATGGCCTGACCCGGCGGCAGGAGCAGGTCGTCTCTTTCATCAGCCGGCAGATGCTCGACACCGTGGCACCCTCGAACTTCGTCGCCACCAACCCCGAGGTCGCGGCGCAGACCATGCGCGAAGGCGGCATGAACCTCCTGCGCGGCGCACAGCACTTCATCGAGGACTGGGAGCGGGCTATCTCGGGCAAGCCGCCGGTGGGCAGCGAGGAGTTCCTGCCCGGCCGCGACGTCGCCACCACGCCGGGCAAGGTGGTGTTCCGCAACAGGCTTCTGGAACTCATCCAGTATGCGCCACAGTCGAAGAAGGTGAAGGCCGAGCCAATCCTGATCGTTCCAGCCTGGATCATGAAATACTACATCCTCGATCTGAGCCCGCACAATTCGCTGGTGAAATACCTGGTCGAACAGGGCTTCACGGTCTTCATGATATCGTGGCGAAACCCCACCGCCGAGGACCGGGAGATGGGCCTTGACGACTATTTCGCCGCCGTGGCGGAGGCCCTCGACGCGGTGTCGGAGATCGTGCCCGATCGCAAGATGCACGCCATCGGCTATTGCCTTGGCGGCACGCTGATGTCGGCCAAGGCGGCGCAGATGGGGCGCGACAGCGATGACCGCCTGGCCAGCCTGACGCTGTTTGCCACCCAGACCGATTTCGAGGACGCGGGCGAACTGCAGCTCTTCATCAGCGAAAGCGAGGTCGCCTTCCTCGAGAACATGATGTGGGATCAGGGCTATCTCGACACCCGGCAGATGGCCGGGGCCTTCCAGCTGCTGCGCTCGGCCGACCTGATCTGGTCGCGCTATGTGCACGAATACCTGCTCGGCCGGCGGCAGGAGATGTTCGACCTGCTGGCCTGGAACGCCGATGCGACGCGGATGCCCTACCGGATGCACAGCGACTATCTGCGCCGGATCTTCCTGGGCAACGAACTGGCCACGGGCAAATACCGTCTGAACGGCAAGCCGGTCATCCTGTCCGACATGGACGTGCCGGTGTTCTGCGTCTCGACCACGTCCGACCACATCGCGCCGTGGCGCTCAGTCTACAAGATCCATCTGCTCACCGACACCGCCGTGACATTCGCGCTCACTAACGGCGGGCACAACGCCGGAATCGTCAGCGAGCCCGGCCACAAGGGCCGCGAGTACCACATCCTCACGTCGGAAGCCGGCGACCGCCATGCCTCGCCGGAGGCCTGGAAGGCCGCGGCCGAGCACCGCGACGGCTCCTGGTGGCCGGCGCTGGCCGAATGGCTGACGGAACGCTCCAGCGGCGAGGCCGCGCCCCCCTCGATGGGCACCAGTGACGGGCGCCGTCGCGCGATGAAGGATGCCCCCGGCTCCTACGTCTTGCAGCGCTGACGGAGCGGCAGCATGTGCCACAGATCAGGAAAGGACATGAGCCACTCCACGCACGCCCAATTCGTCGACAGCCTCGAGGTCGGCCGGTCCGCGCGCCTTCGCCGCTGCATGACCCGCGAGGACCTGAGCGGCTTCGCGACCTTCGCCGCCGAGGTCACCGGCGAGGCGGCAGAGCGCGACCTGGCCGCCGACCCCGATGTCCGCAGGGCGCTGTCGCTGGGCGGCGTCGCCTTGGGCCTTGTTGTCGCGCTGATCCTCACGCGGCTGCCCGGCCCTGGCACGCAGTTGCGCGGTGTGGGCCTGACCTTTTCGGGCAGGCTGGATGAAGGCGACGAGGCGCTGGCCGAGGTCCGCGTCGCCGAGCGGGACGCCGCGTCCGGCACGGTGACGCTCGACGTCCGCTGCCTGAAGGGGGGCGAGACGCTGGTCCTGCTGGGCGAGTTCGAGGTCATCCCGCCGCACCGGCCGCGCGCGGGCCTGGAGGGTGGCTCGGATGCTCCCCGCCGCGAAGACGGTCTCGGCGACCGGCTGGCGCAGATCGAGGCGCGCGCACGGCAGGCCGGGCCGATACGCATGGCCGTGGTCAACCCGGTCGATGGCCCGTCCCTCGCCGGCGCTCTCGACAGTGCCCGGGCGGGCCTTGTCGAGCCGGTGCTGATCGCGCCGACGGCCAGCCTTCGCAAGGCCGCCGAGGCAGAGGGCCTCGAGCTTTCCGGCATCGAGACCATCGATGTCGACACGGCCGCGGCCGCCGCCGAAAGGGCGGCCGCCCTGGCCGCAGAGGGGGATTGCAAGGCGATCATGAAGGGCAGCACCCAGACGGAAACCCTGCTCCGGGCGGTGCTCGCCCAGGCCGCGTTGCGGACGGGTCGGCGCCTGAGCCATGTCTTCGTCGAGGATCTGCCCGGCCATCCGCGGCTGCTGTTCGTCACCGATGCGGCGGTGAACATCAGACCCGATCTCACCACCCTGCGCGACACCATATGCAACGCGGTGAGCCTTGCGCAGGCGCTCGGCGTCAAGCGGCCGAAGGTCGCCGTGCTCTCGGCGGTCGAGACCGTGACCGAGGAACTCCCCTCCACCACTGCCGCAGCCGCGCTGTGCAAGATGGCCGAGCGGGGCGAGATCACCGGCGCCGAGGTGGACGGCCCGCTGGCCCTCGACAACGCGATCTCGGAACGGGCTGCAAGGATCAAGGGCATCGAGTCGGGCGTGGCCGGGCGGGCCGACATCCTTGTCGCGCCCGACCTCGAAGCGGGGAACATCCTGGCCAAGGCCCTCGACCATCTCGGCGGCGCCGAGGCTGCCGGCATTGCGCTCGGTGCGCGGGTGCCGCTTGCGCTGACCAGCCGCGCCGACAGCCCGCGCGAGCGTCGTGCCGCGGCCGCGCTGGCCGCAATCATGGCGACACGGACGGAGCACGACGACGAGGACGCGGAATGACCGGCCGAACCATCGTGACCTTCAATGCAGGCTCCTCGAGCCTTCGCTGCGCGCTCTTCGACATCGCCGGCGACGCAACCGAGCCGCGGCTGCGGATGAGCCTGCGCGGCCTGCCCGAGGCGATGATCTTCGAGCGTCGCGATGCGGACGGAGCGCAGGAGCGCACGCTCACCCCGCCCGACACCCCCGACGAGGCCCAGCAGGCCGCCCGCAGCGAGATGACCGGGCGGGTTCTCGACCTGCTGGCCGAGGACGACATCGCGGCCTTTGCGCATCGCGTGGTGCACGGCGGGCCGGACCATCGCGGGCCGGTCGCCGTCACCGCGGAGGTGCTCGCCGACCTCGAGGCGCTGAGCCCGCTGGCACCGGGCCACCAGCCGCACAACCTTGCCGCCATCCGGGACCTGCGCGACCGCTTTCCCGGCATCCCGCATGTCGCCAGTTTCGATACGGCCTTTCACGCAACCCTGCCCCGCAACGACCGGATCTTCGCCTTGCCGCAGGACATGACGGAGGCAGGCATCCGCCGCTACGGCTTTCACGGTCTGTCCTACGATCACGTCGCAGGCGTGCTCTCGCAGATCGCCCCGGAGATCGCTCAAGGCCGGGTGATCGTCGCGCATCTCGGGCATGGGGTGAGCATGTGCGCCCTCAGGGAGGGCCGCTCGATTGCCACGACCATGGGCATGACCGCTCTGGACGGGCTGCCGATGGGCAAACGGTCGGGCGCGCTCGATCCCGGCATCGTGCTGCACCTGATCGAGGACAGGGGCATGTCCCCGGCCGAGGTCCGCGAGACGCTCTACGAAAACTCCGGGCTGCTCGGCCTGTCCGGGATCAGCAGCGAGATGAAGGAGCTTCTGGAAAGCGA
>SLKB01000411.1 GCA_007134805.1 Paracoccaceae bacterium | reverse complement strand
TTCCCGATCTCGAACTGGACCGAGCTGGATATCTGGCAGTATATCCAGCTTGAGAATATCGAGATCGTCCCGCTCTATTTCGCCGCCGAACGCCCCGTTGTCGAACGCGACGGACTGCTTCTGATGGTCGATGACGACCGCTTCCCCCTCAATGGCGAGACGCCCCAGATGCGCTCGATCCGATTCCGCACGCTGGGCTGTTACCCGCTGACCGGTGCGGTCGAGAGCCGCGCCGCGACCCTGCCCGAGATCATCCAGGAGATGCTGCTGACGACAACATCCGAGCGGCAGGGGCGGGCCATCGATCATGATCAATCCGCCTCGATGGAAAAGAAAAAGCAGGAAGGTTATTTCTGATGAACGAGATTTACAGAACCGACTCCCTGATCGCCGAAGACATTCACGCCTATCTGGAAACGCATCAGCACAAGACGCTCTTGCGCTTCATCACCTGCGGGTCGGTCGATGACGGGAAATCGACGCTGATCGGGCGGCTGCTGTATGACAGCAAGATGATCTTCGAGGATCAGCTGGCGACGCTCGAAGCCGATTCGAAGCGCGTCGGAACCCAGGGCGAGGCCATCGATTTCGCGCTTCTCGTCGATGGGCTCGCCGCGGAGCGCGAGCAGGGCATCACGATCGACGTGGCCTACCGCTTCTTTACCACCGAAAAGCGCAAGTTCATCGTCGCCGATACTCCCGGGCATGAGCAATACACCCGCAACATGGTCACCGGCGCCTCGACCGCCGATCTGGCCGTGATCCTCATCGATGCGCGCAAGGGGGTGCTGACCCAGACCCGCCGGCACAGTTACCTCGCGCATCTGCTGGGCATCCGGCATCTGGTGGTGGCGGTCAACAAGATGGATCTTGTTGCCTATGACCATGCGACCTTTGCGCAGATCATCGCCGAGTATCGCAGCTTCGCCGACAGCATCGGGATCACCGAGTTCACGGCGATACCCATCTCCGGGCTGGAAGGGGACAATATCACCACGCCGAGTGCGGGCATGGACTGGTATGACGGCCCGACCCTGCTCGCCCATCTCGAGACAGTCGAGCTTGATCAGACCGCCGAGCAGAGCAAGCCCTTCCGGCTGCCCGTGCAATGGGTCAATCGGCCCAATCTGGATTTCCGCGGCTTCGCCGGCACGGTCGCAACTGGTCAGGTGCGCGCGGGCGACGAAGTGCGCGTGCTGCCATCGGGCAAGACGTCGACGGTGTCGCGGATCGTGACGCTTGACGGGGACCTCGACATGGCCTGCGCGGGCCAGGCTGTCACGCTGTGCCTCAGCGACGAGATCGACTGCTCGCGCGGGCAGGTGATCACTGCCGCCCAGGACCCTGTCGAGGTCGCGGATCAGTTCGAGGCGACGGTCATCTGGATGGATGACGAAGAAATGATCCCTGGCCGCGCCTATTGGCTGAAGATCGGCCCGCTGACAGTCAGCGCAGGCATCGCGCAGCCGAAATATGAGATCAATGTCAACACGATGGAGCATCTGGCAAGCAAGGCGCTCGATCTGAACGGGATCGGCGTGGCCAATGTCACGACAGATCGCGCCATCCCCTTCACGGCCTATTCCGAAAGCCGCGATCTGGGCGGGTTCATCCTGATCGACAAGATGACCAACCGGACCGTCGGCGCGGGACTGATCCATTTCGCGCTGCGTCGTGCGCAGAATATCCACTGGCAGGCGACCGATATCTCGCGCGAGCACCACGCGGGCATGAAGAACCAGAAACCCATGGTGCTCTGGATGACGGGGCTTTCCGGGTCGGGCAAATCGACAATCGCCAATCTGGTCGAGAAGAAACTTGCGCGGATGAACCGGCATACCTTCCTGCTTGATGGCGACAATGTGCGGCACGGGCTGAACAAGGATCTGGGCTTCACCGATGCCGATCGCGTGGAAAACATCCGCCGCGTGGGCGAGGTCGCGAAACTGATGACAGATGCTGGGCTTATCGTGATCACGGCCTTCATCTCGCCCTTCCGGTCAGAGCGCGAGATGGTCCGCGCCATGATGCATCCGGGCGAGTTCGTCGAGATCTTCATCGACACCCCGCTCGAGGAAGCCGAGCGCCGCGATGTGAAAGGTCTCTATGCCAAGGCGCGCGCCGGTCAGTTGAAGAATTTCACAGGGCTCGATTCTCCCTATGAGCCGCCAGAGACCCCGCAGATCCGCATCGACACGACGAGCATGAGCGCAGAAGAGGCTGCCGATTTGATCGTCGCGTATCTGATCCCCTGATCCGGGCCTCCATGTCACACTGCGCGACCCCGGATCGCCTCTGGGGTCGCGCGCGGTTTTTTCAGACCCGGCAAGACCCGCGCCGGCTTTGCGCCAGCGCAAAGACACACCGGCCCTGGCCTGCGATAGAATGCGCATGTTCATCACGAACAGGAGTGAGTTATGTATACCTTCAAGGGCAAGACCGCGGTCGTCACCGGGGCTGCGTCCGGGATCGGCGAGGCCATCGCCCTGGAACTTTCCAGTCTGGGCGCGTTCGTCATCGTCTCGGATCTTTCGGCGCAAGGCTGCGACCGGGTCGTGACACGGGTCACGGATCTGGGGGGCAAGGCGGCCGCACAGCCTGCCGATGTCGCGGATCCGGCCGCGATGCACGCGCTGGTCAGCTTTGCCGAAAACCAGACCGGCGCCCTTCACTTTGCGGTCAACAATGCCGGGATCGGGGACAGCAGCGGGCCCGTCGGCGCCTGTCCGATCGATACCTGGAACAAGGTGATTGCCATCAATCTCAATGGGGTCTTCTACGGCATGCATGCCCAGATCCCGGCGATGGAGCGCGCGGGCGGGGGTGCAATCGTGAATATGGGCTCGATCCTCAGCACGGTCGGGTTCGCGAATTCGGCGGCCTATGTTGCAGCTAAACACGGCCTCGTCGGGCTGACGAAGACGGCGGCGCTCGAATACAGCCGAAAAGGCATCCGCATAAATGCGGTGGGACCGGGCTTCATCCACACACCCCTCTTGAGCGCAAATCTCGATCAGGACCAACTCGATGGACTGGCCGACCTGCACCCGATCGGGCGGATCGGCACGGTCGAGGAAGTCGCCGGGCTCACCTGTTTCCTGCTCTCGGATCGTGCAAGTTTCATCACCGGAAGCTATCATCCTGTGGATGGTGGATATACGGCACATTGAAACAACGGATCTGACAGAATGAAAGACGATTTCTCACCCTGGGCAGAAGACGCGGCTCGGGTGCTCGAACATGCCGAGGCAAGCGATACGGGGCTCTCCGCGCAAGAGGCGGCCCGCCGGCTGTCCAAGCACGGCCCCAATCGTCTGCCCGATGCGCCGCGGCGCGGGCCGCTGATGCGTTTCCTCGTGCAGTTCCACAATGTGCTGATCTATGTGCTTCTGGTCGCGGCGGGCGTCACGGGGCTGATGGGGCACTGGATCGACACAGTGGTGATCCTCGCGGTTGTCGTTCTGAACGCCGTGATCGGCTTCGTCCAGGAAGGCCGTGCAGAAGCCGCAATGGAGGCGATCCGCGACATGCTCGCGCCCCGCGCCAATGTCCTGCGCGACGGGCGCCGCGAAACCGTGGACAGCGCGGATCTGGTACCGGGCGATGTGGTCCTGCTGGAAGCCGGCGACAAGGTGCCCGCCGATCTGAGGCTTTTGCGCGCGCGCGGGCTCGCCGCGCAGGAGGCGATCTTGACGGGCGAGTCGGTCCCGACCGACAAGGACACGGACCCGGTCGCGCGCAATGCCGCCCTGGGTGATCGAGCCTCGATGATGTGGTCGGGCACGCTTGTGACGCAAGGCGCGGGCCGCGGGCTGGTCACGGCCACCGGGGCGCAGACCGAAGTCGGGCGCATCGGCGGCCTGATCTCGGGCATCGAGCAACTGACCACGCCGCTTGTCGAACAGATGGATAAATTCGCCCGGTGGCTCAGCGTGTTCATCCTGACTGCGGCGGTCCTGCTGTTTGCCTTCGGCGTCTTTGTCATCGGCTATGACATGGACGAGTTGTTCATGGCGGTGGTCGCGGTTGCGGTCTCGGCAATCCCGGAAGGCTTGCCCGCCGTGCTGACCATCACACTCGCCATTGGCGTGCAGGCCATGGCGGGGCGCAATGCCATCGTGCGGCATTTGCCGGCGATCGAGACAGTGGGCGCGGTCTCGGTCATCTGCACCGACAAGACCGGCACGCTCACGCGTAATGAAATGACAGTGGCCCTCGCAGAGACACCCGAGGGTCGCCTCGAAATCGACGGAGACGGCTATGCCCCCGAAGGCCGCATCACGGGCGAGGCCGACGCACGGGCGCTGGCCCTGGCCGCGGCCTTGTGCAACGATGCCGAGCTGGCCCAGCGCGATGAAGTGTGGAGCGTCGAGGGCGATCCCATGGAGGGTGCGCTTCTTGCCTTTGCCCACAAGGCGCTTGAGAACGATCCGCGCAAAGACTGGGCGCGCATTGATGCCATCCCCTTCGACAGCAGGCACCGCTACATGGCCACGCTCAGCAAAGGCCGGGACGGGCATCTGATCCATGTGAAAGGCGCGCCCGAGCGCGTGCTGAAGATGTGCAATGCCCTGCCGGACGGCGCACGCTTCAGGATGAAGGAATGGCACGACCACGCCGAACGCATGGCGTCCGAGGGCACGCGCGTGCTGGCGCTCGCCATGATCGAGGCCGACACGCTGGAGGAAAATGTCATCAGTGGCGGGCTTACATTCCTTGGTCTTGTCGGTCTGATCGACCCGCCCCGCAAGGAGGCCATCGATGCTGTCGCCGAATGCCGCACGGCGGGCATCAGCGTCAAGATGATCACGGGCGATCACTCCGGCACTGCGCGGGCGATCGCGAAGCAGGTCGGGCTCGAACATACCGACAAGGTCCTCACAGGCGCCGATCTTGAGGAGATGGATGATGCGCGGCTTGCCCATGTCGTAAGGGATGCCGATGTCTTCGCCCGCACCACGCCGGAGCACAAGCTGCGCATCGTGAAGGCGCTGCAGAGCAACGGGCTCGTCGTGGCCATGACGGGCGACGGCGTGAACGACGCGCCCGCGCTCAAGCGCGCCGATGTCGGGATCGCGATGGGTCAGAAAGGCTCCGAGGCGTCGAAGGAAGCCTCGGATCTGGTCCTGGCCGATGACAATTTCGCGTCCATCGCTGCCGCTGTCCGCGAGGGGCGCACGGTCTATGACAATATCCGAAAGGTGATCAGCTGGACCCTGCCGACCAATGCCGGCGAATCCTCGGCGATCATCATCGCACTCCTGATCGGGGTGGCGCTGCCGATCACTGCGCTGCAGGTGCTGTGGGTGAACATGATCACCTCGGTGACCCTCGGGATCGCGCTTGCGTTCGAACCCACCGAAAAGGCGACGATGGAGCGCCCGCCACGCAAGCGCAAGGCGCCGCTGCTCTCGGGCGTGCTGTTATGGCATGTCGTGCTCGTGGGGGGGCTCTATGCCTCGGCTATGTTCGGCATCTTCGCCTGGGGGACCGGCCGTGGCTACAGCCTCGAACACGCGCAGACCCTGGCGATGAACACGCTCGTGGTGCTCAAGATCTTCTATCTCTTCTATATCCGCAATCTGCATGGAACATCCCTGACCTGGGATGCCGTGAAGGGAACGCGCGCGGTCTGGATCACGCTTTCGGTCGCCGTCGCGGCGCAGATCTTCCTGACTTATGTGCCCGTGATGCATGTGGCCTTCGGCACAAGGCCGCTCGGCATGCTCGATGCAACGGTCATTCTTGGCCTCGGCGTCGTTTTTTTTGCCTTGGTCGAGGCGGAACGCCAGGTCCGGATGTCGGTGACCGGGACCGTGTGACAGGCGCGCGGTCCCCCGGGCGGGGTCAGAGGCCCAGCCCGTCCGGCTCGGGCAGAGCCAGCGCGCGGCACGCGGCAGTGACCGTGTTGGCCAGCAGGCAGGCAATCGTCATCGGCCCAACGCCGCCCGGCACGGGTGTGATTGCCCCTGCCACAGGCAGTACGCTTCCGAAATCGACATCGCCCACAAGCCGCGTCTTGTCGGCGCCAAGCTCGGGGGCCGGCACGCGGTTGATCCCGACATCGATCACGGTCGCGCCAGGCTTGATCCAGTCGCCCTCGATCATGGCGGGGCGGCCCACTGCAGCGATCAGTATATCCGCCCGCTTGCAGATCGCGCGCAGATCGCGGCTACGCGAATGCGCGATCGTCACAGTGCAGTTCTCGCCCAGCAACAGGTGCGCCATCGGTTTGCCCACAATATTCGAACGCCCCACGACGACCGCGTCCATCCCCTCGAGCATGCCGTGATGCGCGCGCAGCAGCATCAGACATCCAAGGGGCGTGCAGGGCACCATCGCCCGCTGCCCGGTCCCCAGACGCCCGACATTCGAGATGTGAAAGCCATCGACATCCTTCTCAGGCGCAATCGCATTGATCACCAGGTCTGCGCGGATCTGCAGCGGCAGCGGCAGTTGCACGAGGATGCCGTGCACATCCGGATCCTGGTTGAGCGCCTCGACCAGCGCCAGCACCTCGTCCTGCGACGCGCTCCCGGGCAGACGATGCTCGAACGAGGCCATGCCCGCCTCCCGGGTCTGCCGCCCCTTCGAGCGGACATAGACCTCGCTGGCCGGATCTTCGCCCACGAGGACCACGGCAAGCCCCGGCATCAGATCATGCGCCTCGCGCAGCCCCGCCACGACGGCTGCCACCCGCGCGCGCAAGGCGCCCGCATGGGCTTTCCCGTCGATAAGCATTGCTGTCATCTGTCCCGGTCCTTTCTTGCGGGCGCGCCCATCACTCGCTCTTCACGGGCGATGGACCATTCGACGATCTGCGTCCAGATTGCGTCCGCAAGGACTGGATCAAGCCCTTCTTCAGCCGCGCGCGCCCGGACATTGGCAAGCACTTCAGCCACCCGTGTCTCGATCCGCGCAGGCAGGCCTTCGACAGGCTTCAACTCGCTCGCGCGATCTATGAAGCCTGCGCGTTCCGCGAGGAGTTTCACCAAGGCGCGGTC
The DNA here is from genome assembly GCA_007134805.1 of Paracoccaceae bacterium. Taxonomy (GTDB): domain Bacteria; phylum Pseudomonadota; class Alphaproteobacteria; order Rhodobacterales; family Rhodobacteraceae; genus Roseinatronobacter. Next base: position 2,708 of record SLKB01000411.1, on the reverse strand, counting down.
CAACCTGTCGATCTCGGCACGCAACTCCGCCATGCTGTGACATGCGCCTGGCTCTTTCGTCATCCCGACCCCCTGATCCTCGATGCGCGTTGCCTACCGCGCCCAGATCCCTGTTGCAATCCATGGCCCCTGCGGGATGGGGGGCGGGGCGACGGGCACGCCGCAAGGCGGGCGCGAGCGCCGCATCACATCCCGCGCACCGATCAGAACAGGCCCTCGATCAACCCCGCCTCGTTGCAGCGGATGCTTTGCGCCGCAGGTGTCCGCGGCAGCCCAGGCATTGTCATGATCTCGCCGCAGATCACGACAATGAATCCTGCACCCGCGGCCAGGCGCACCTCGCGAACCGGCACCGAATGATTGACTGGCGCGCCGCGCAGCGCAGGATCTGTCGAAAAGGAATACTGCGTCTTCGCCATGCAGATCGGCAGATGACCATAGCCTGCTGCTTCCCATTCGCGCAGTTGCGTGCGGATCTTCATATCGGCAAGTACATCATCAGCGCGGTATATCCGCCGCGCGATGGTCTCGATCTTCTCGAAAAGCGGCATGTCATCGCCATAGAGGGGCGCGAATTGCGCCCAGTCGCCATCCGCGATCTCGGCCACGCGCGCAGCAAGCTGCCGAATGCCGGCCGAGCCCTCTGCCCAATGGCGGCACAGGATCGCCTCTGCCCCCAATCCGGCGACGTAATCCTTCACTGCCGCGATCTCGGCCTCGGTATCCGAGACGAAATGATTGATGGCCACCAGCACCGGCACCCCGAAGGATTTCACGTTCTCGATATGACGGCCCAGATTGGCGCATCCCTTCTGCACGGCGCTGACATCTTCGGACCCAAGATCAGCCTTCGCCACGCCACCATTCATCTTCATCGCCCGCACAGTCGCGACAATCACGGCCACCGAAGGCGTGAGCCCGGCCTTGCGGCACTTGATATTGAAGAATTTCTCTGCCCCGAGATCAGCACCGAACCCCGCTTCGGTAACGACATAATCAGCAAGCCCGAGCGCGGTCTGCGTGGCCGTGACCGAATTGCAGCCATGCGCGATATTGGCAAAAGGGCCGCCATGGACGAAGGCGGGTGTATTCTCGAGCGTCTGGACAAGATTGGGCTGCATCGCATCCTTCAACAGCACGGTCATCGCGCCCTCGGCGCCGATGTCACTGCAGTAGATCGGCGTCTTGTCGCGGCGATAGGCGATCACGATATCCCCCAGCCGACGCTGCAGGTCGCCGAGGTCCGAGGCAAGGCACAGGATCGCCATCACCTCGGAGGCGACGGTGATATCGAACCCGGTCTGGCGCGCGAACCCGTTCGACACCCCCCCGAGCGAGATCACCATATCCCGCAGCGCGCGATCATTCATGTCCATGACACGCCGCCAGGTAATACGGCGCTCGTCAATCTGCAACTCGTTGCCCCAGTAGATATGGTTGTCGATCATCGCAGAGAGCAGGTTATGCGCCGAGGTTATGGCGTGGAAATCCCCGGTGAAATGCAGGTTCATGTCTTCCATGGGCACGACCTGCGCATAGCCGCCGCCGGCCGCGCCGCCCTTCATCCCGAAATTCGGACCGAGCGAAGCTTCGCGGATGCAGACCGCCGCACGCTTGCCGATCGCAGCCAGCCCATCGCCCAGCCCGACGGTGGTCGTCGTCTTCCCTTCACCCGCCGGCGTGGGGTTGATCGCGGTCACGAGGATCAATTTGCCGCGCTCGCGCGCGCGCGCCTCTGCCACGAATTCCTGGCTGATCTTGGCCTTGTCATGGCCATAGGGCAACAGATGCTCGGCCGGTATGCCGAGTCGCGCCCCGATCTCCTGGATGGGGAGTTTCTGCGCGGCACGCGCGATCTCGATATCGGTCTTGGGGGCCATGAGTGTTGGATCCTGCCTGAATGGGTCTCGTCCCCACCGACCTACGCGACCAAACCGGTCTTCTCAGCGGCGATTGCGACATATCGGGGCCCGGAAACGCCCTTGCGCAGCACAGATTGCTCAGCCCTTCTTCAGACAGCGGCTGCCCAGCACTTCGGCGATCTGCACAGCGTTGAGCGCCGCCCCCTTGCGCAGATTGTCGCTGACACACCAAATGTTCAGCCCGTTCTCGATGGTCGAGTCCTGCCGGATGCGGCTGATGAAGGTCGCATAATCGCCCACGCATTCGACCGGCGTGATGTAGCCACCCGCCTCGCGCTTGTCGATCACCAGGATGCCCGGCGCCTCGCGCAGGATCTCGCGCGCCTCATCCTCATCTAGGAAATCCTCGAACTCGATATTGATCGCCTCGGAATGGCCCACGAAAACCGGCACCCTCACGCAGGTCGCCGTGACCTTGATGCTGGGGTCGATGATCTTCTTGGTCTCGGCGACCATTTTCCACTCTTCCTTGGTCGAGCCATCATCAAGAAACACGTCGATATGCGGAATCACGTTGAAGGCGATCTGCTTGGGGTAGACGCTCGGCGCGACTTCCTGCCCCGGCACGAACATGCCCTTGGTCTGGTTCCACAGCTCATCCATCGCATCCTTGCCCGACCCCGAGACCGACTGGTAGGTGCTCACCACCACGCGCTTGATCCGTGCGCGGTCGTGCAATGGTTTGAGCGCCACGACCATCTGCGCGGTCGAGCAATTCGGGTTGGCGATGATGTTCTTCTTGGTGTAGCCCTCGACGGCAGCGGCGTTCACTTCGGGCACGACAAG
>SLKB01000200.1 GCA_007134805.1 Paracoccaceae bacterium | reverse complement strand
TGGCCGTGGTGGGCGAGAACCGCAAGCTTCTGGTATTCCCGCTCTCGGAACTGCCCGAGATGGCGCGCGGCAAGGGCGTGCGGCTGCAGGCCTACAAGGATGGTGGGCTGTCGGATCTGACGACGCTGACCCTTGCTGACGGGCTGCGCTGGCAGGATCCGGCGGGGCGCACCCGGCATGAAACGGACCTGACCGAGTGGCTGGGCAAGCGCGCGAGTGCCGGGCGCATGGCACCGCGCGGCTTTCCCCGCGACAACCGTTTCGACTGAGCGCGCACGCACGCTCCGGCGGGCTGCCGCGGCGATCAGCCGGGGCTGCGTTCCGCCCAGCCCGCGAATATCTTCTCGAGCGCGACAACGATGTAGTAGAGCACGATCCCCAGAAACGCGAGCGCGATCAGCACGGCGAACATCAGCGGGAAATCCGAATTGGTGCGCCCTGAGTCGAACAATGCGCCCAGGCCGCGCCCATGCGGGCTGACGATCTCCATGAGGTTGGTGCCGATGAAGGCCAGCGTCACCGCGACCTTCAGCGCCCCGAAGAATTCGGGCAGGGTCTTGGGCAGCGCGATCTTCCAGAAGATCGTGGCCTGCGACGCACCGAGCGAACGCAGGATGTCGCGGTATTCGGGCTCGAGCGTGGACAGCCCGATGCTGACCGAGACGGCAATCGGGAAGAACGAGATCATGAAGGCGAGAAGCACTGTGTTGAAATCATGCTGGCCCACGAACATCAGCGCGACGATCGGCACCACAGTCGCCTTGGGGATCGCGTTGAAGCCCACCAGAAGCGGGTAGAGAGCATCGCGCATGGTCCGCGAAAAGCCCATGACCATGCCGAGGAACACCCCGAACAGCACCGCCAGAAGCAGCCCCGCGACCGTGCGCCAGAGCGTCTGCCAGCCCATTTTCAAAAACAGATCCCAATGCCGGACGAAAGCAGGCCCAAGATCGGAGGGCGCAGCCATCTTGAAGCGTGGCCAGCCGTGATACCAGACCAGCCATTCCCAGAAGAGCAGGAACACGCCCACTGCGATCAGAGGGACGGCGATCGCGCGCAGGTTCCGCGTCATGCGCGCGCCTCGCGTCGGATGGGGTCGGGCTGGGACGCCTCGGCGGGCGCGCGGCCCTGCGCGATCTGGATCTGGTGGCGCAGGATGTTCAACTGCTCGGCCGCCTCGGGCGTGTAGAGGTCATCCAGAGTGCGCGGCCCCGAGGACGGGATATCGAGCACGAATTGCGTGCGCGCAGGCCGGCCCGAGAGCACTACGACCTGATCAGCGAGAAAGATCGATTCGCGAAGATCATGCGTGATCAGTACGCCCGTGAAGGGCTCGCGCTCTTTCACGCGGTGCATGGTCTGCCACAGATCCTCGCGCGTGAACGCATCGAGCGCGCCGAAAGGCTCGTCAAGGATCAGGACTTCGGGCTGGTGGATGAGCGCGCGGCACAGCGAGGCGCGCTGGCGCATGCCGCCCGAAAGCTCGGAGGGGCGCTTGTCCTCGAACCCTTCGAGACCCACGAGCGACAGCAGGAAGCGCGCGCGCTCTTCGCCCTGTTTGCGGCTGAGTTTCGTGGGCACGATCTCGAGCGGCAGGAGCACATTCTTCAGGATCGTGCGCCATTCGAGCAGCACCGGGTTCTGAAAGGCCATGCCCACGGTCGAACGCGGGCCCTTTACGCGCTCGCCATGCAGCCAGACTTCGCCTTCATCGGGTTTCATCAGCCCCGCGATCAACCGCGTGAGCGTCGATTTCCCGCAGCCCGATGGGCCGACGACGGCCACGAAGCCCCCTTCCGGTACCGACACGTCGAGCCCGTCCAGCACTGGCAGAGGCCCGGTTTCGGTCTTGTAGGCGTGGCGTACGTTCCTGATGTCGATGAGCTTTTCCATCACGTCCCCAGAGCAGGAGCGGGCCGGTCGCGCCGGCCCGCGCCGGGATCAGTCAAGTGCGAAGCCGCCCTCAGGCAGGAACGCATCGGTGAAATAGAGACTCGCATCGGGATCGGTCTGATACTCGTAGGTCAGACGGATCTGCTCGATGGAATTGGCGAAGCGGTCGTCATCGATGCGCCCCATGCCGTGCTCGCGCACCCAGTCGGTGAGCACCGAATCCTCAAGCGCCAGTTCCAGCCGGCGCAGTTCCAGATCCGAATCCATCGCGGGGTTGCGGCTGGCCAGGGCTTCGATCGCAGCGGCAGGGTCGTCGATCGTATCGACCCAGCCCTTCGCGACCGCCTCCAGGAAGGCCGCGACGGCATCGGGATTGGCTTCGGCGAAATCGGTATTGGCGATAATCACGTTACCGTAGAGATCCACCCCGTGATCGGCCATCAGGATCACCGAGATATCTTCCTCGGGCACGCCGAGCCGTGCCGTGTTAAGAAACGAGGTGAATGAGAAGCCGGTGATAGCATCGACCGTGCCTTCGGCGAGCGAGGGCTCGCGCGTGGGAAAGCCCACGGGTTCGATGGTGATGGTGCTGGCATCGATGCCGGTTTCAGCAACGAAGATCGGCCATTGGGCAAACGCGCCATCGGGTGGCGGGGCGCCGAGGATCTTGCCTTCCAGATCGGACGGGGATTCGACGCCGAGTGAGCGGCGCCCGACGATAGCGAAGGGCGGGCGGTCATAGACCATCATGACCCCGATCACTGGTGCATCGGGATTCTGGTCGAGGAACTTGATGAGCGAATTCATGTCGGCAAAGCCCATCGGATAGGCGCCCGTGGCCACCTTCGGGATCGCGTCGAGGCTGCCTTGTCCGGCGCTGATCTCGACCGAGAGACCAGCCTCGGCGAAATAGCCCTGATCAATGGCGACGAAATAGGGCGCCGAGGGGCCCTCGAACCGCCAGTCGAGCGCGAAGGGCATGTTTGTCTGGGCCTGCGCGGCGCTGCTCAGGGCGGCGAGTGCGAGCGCTGCGGGGAAGGTTCGGTGCATCATCGAGGGGGCTCTCCTGTTGGGTTTTCAAGTTGCGTAAGCGCTGCCGCGGCCCGAGTCACCGCGAGGATGATCGGCGCGCGGGCGTCTTGCAAGCTGTGCAACAGTTTTGTGCAAGCTTTGCCGCGATGCAAGAATTTTGCTGAAAAACCGGGCTCACTTGGTCGCGTTGCGCTGCCGCCACCAGCCGAGTCCGCCCCCGATCGCCATGCCGAGGGTCGCGGGCAGGACGAAGACCGACAGCAGGATCGCGTACATCAGCCCGTCCATCTGGGCCTGTCCCTGCATTGCCAGCAAAAGCCCCGTGATCGTCAGCAGATGCGCTGCAACGAAAGCGCCATAGGTGCGCTTGCGCCCGTTCCGGATCAGGACATACCCCATCAGACTGCCTGCCAGAACAGAAGCCAGCATCAGCAGGTAGATCCGTGCTTCTGGCCCCATCAGGCCGCTTTGGCCGCAAGGCGCGGCAGCAGACCATGTGCCCAGCCCGAGATCGTGCCAGCGCCCAGACAGACGACCAGATCGCCCGGCTTTGCGTGCGCGCGCACCAGCGCCTCGAGATCATCCTCGGAGGTGACCGGCAGCGCGGCGCGGTGCCCATGGGCCTTGAGCCCGGCGAGCAGATCATCGCGGCTTGCCCCTTTGATCGGGTCTTCGCCGGCCGCGTAGACCGGGGCGATGCCGACGATATCGGCCTCATTGAAACAGGTGCAGAACTCGTCGAAAAGGTTCGACAGGCGCGAGTAGCGATGCGGCTGGTGGATCGCGATGACCCGGCCCTGACCGCCGAGCGTCTGGCGCGCGGCCCGCAGGACAGCGGCGATCTCGACCGGATGATGGCCGTAATCGTCGATGATGGTGATGCCCTTGACCTCGCCCACGACCGTGAAGCGGCGGTTCACGCCCTTGAAGCTTGCAAGCGCCGTGCGGATCTCGGCGCCGTTCATGCCCAGATGCCGCGCGACCGCAACCGCAGCGAGCGCGTTCGACACATTGTGATCGCCCGGCATTGGAAGCGTACAGCCCTTCACGATGCGATCGGTGTCCTGGAAGGCGATGTCGAAGCGAGCCACGGACTTGTCATAAGTCAGGTTGATCGCGCGAATATCGGCCTGAGCGTTGAAGCCGAAGGTGACGACGCGGCGATCGGTGATCGAGGCCACCAGCGCCTGCACTTCGGCATGGTCGGTGCAGCAGATCGCGAGCCCGTAGAACGGGATCCCCGAGACGAAATCGTGAAAGCCTTTCCGCAACGCGTCAAAACTGCCCCAGTGCTCAAGGTGCTCGGGGTCGATATTGGTCACGATCGCGATGGTGGCGGGCAGGCGGTTGAAAGAGCCATCCGATTCGTCGGCCTCGACCACCATCCACTCGCCTGCGCCGGCGCGCGCATTCGAGCCATAGGCATGGATCACACCGCCATTGATCACGGTCGGGTCGAGCCCGCCCTTGTCGAGCAGCGTCGCCACCATGGTCGTGGTCGTCGTCTTGCCATGCGTGCCGGCAACGGCGACATTCGAGCGCAGGCGCATCAACTCGGCCAGCATCTCGGCGCGGCGCACGACAGGCAGGCCTGCGCGGCGGGCGGCCAGAAGCTCCGGGTTGTCCTTGCGGATCGCGGTAGAGACCACGACCACCTCGGCGCTGCCAAGGTTCTCGGCGCGCTGGCCGATGCAGATCTCGGCGCCGAGTGCTGCGAGGCGCTCAGTGATCGGGCTTGCCTTCAGGTCAGAGCCCTGAACCGTGTAGCCATGCGTCATCAGTACCTCGGCGATGCCCGACATGCCGATCCCGCCGATGCCGATGAAATGGATCGGGCCGATATCGGTGGGAAGCTTGGTTGCAGGGCTCATGTCTTGTCCTTTCGTGCGAGGCTCTCGACCAGCATGACCAGCCGCTCGGTCGCGTCTGGCCGCCCGGCCTTGAGAGCGGCGCGCGCCATTTCGCTGGCCGCGTGCGGATTGGTGAGGATCGACAGCAGGGTCTCGGTCAGCGCCGCCGGTTTGAACTGGGATTCGGGAAAGACCACTGCCGCATCGACCGCCGACAACATCTTCGCATTCGCCGCCTGGTGATTGGCCGTCGCCGCCGCATAGGGCACCAGAACCGACGGCCGCCCGATCACGGCGATATCGGCAATCGAGGAGGCGCCCGCGCGGCTGATCACCAGCTGGCATTCCGACAGGCGTCTGGGGATGTCCGCGAAGAAGGGCGCGATCTCGGCTGCGACGCCGCCCTCCTCATAGGCAGCGATGACGCGCGCCATATCTTCATCGCGTGCCTGATGCGACACGGTCAGGTTGCGCTTGATCTCGTCGGGCAGCGCAGCAATGGCCTCTGGGACCACATCGGACATGATGCGTGCGCCCTGGCTTCCGCCGATGACCAGCAGATCCATGGGATAATCGCCGGGGGGAATATAGCCCGCGCCTGCACGTTCCAGGATCGCCGCGCGGACAGGGTTGCCCGCAAATTCCGCGCGCAGCCCGTTGGGCATCTGGGTGGGCCAGGTGCCGCAGGCGAGCCGGTTCACGCGCCGCGCGAAGACCTGATTGACGACGCCCAGCACGCCATTCTGTTCATGGATCATGCGTGGCACCCGCAACAGCCATGCCGCGGCAAGGGCCGGGATCGACGGGTAGCCCCCGAAGCCGACGACAACGCGGGGCCTGTCCGAGATCATCCGCCAGGTCGCGCCAAGAACACCGGCGATCAGCCGCAAGGGCACGATCAGCCGCGCCAATGTGCCACCGCGCGCGAAGGTGGCCGCGGTCACTTCCTCGATGCGCACCGCGCGCGGGAAGCCACCCGCGTAGCGCGCGCCGCGCCCATCGGTCGACAACACCACGCGCCAGCCCCGCGCCAGGACCGCCTCGGCGAGGGCCTGGGCGGGGAACATGTGCCCCCCGGTGCCTCCGGCTGCGATCAGGAGAAGTGGCGGCTTGGCCATGGGTGGTCCTTCAGGATTGGGCGCGCCGAGACAGGATCTCGCCGATTTCGCCTTGCGGTCGGGTGCGCGTGAACGCCAGGAGCATACCGATTGCCAATCCCGTCGCAAGGAGCGAGGATCCCCCGTAGGAGACGAACGGCAAGGTCATGCCTTTCGACGGCAAGAGGCGCAACGACACGCCAATATTGATCATGGCCTGCAATGAAAAGACCACAACGATCCCGGTGCCCGCAAGGCGGATGAACATGTCGCGCTCGCGCATCAGTCGGAAGAGCGAGCGGATAAGGACCGTGGCATAAAGCCCGATGATGAACAGCACGAGGATCAGCCCGTATTCCTCGGCGGCGACCGCGATGATGAAATCGGTATGCGCATCGGGCAGGGACCATTTCACGCGTCCCTCGCCGACGCCTGCGCCGAAGAAGCCCCCCTCCGAGATCGCGTTTTGTGCAAAGCCCATCTGCGTGCGCGGGTCCACATCGGCGGACAGGAAGCCGTCGATGCGGCGGGCGAAATGCTCGGAACTGTGATACGCGGCATAGCCGCCGACGAGCACGAGCCCCGCCGCCACCAGCAGCAGGACCATCGGCGCGCCCGCCACGAAATACATCACCATCCAGCCGGCTGCGATCAGGGCCGCTTGTCCGAAATCGGGCTGGATCACCAGCAGGCCCAGGATCAGCAACAGCGCCATGAAGGACAGTGTCTTGCCCGGAGGCCCCTCGACGCCTTGCCCGGCGGCAAGCAGCCATGCGGCGAAGACCGCGAACATTGGCTTGAGGAATTCCGAGGGTTGGAACGAGCCAAAGCCGAGGCTGAACCAGCGCACCGCGCCCTTGCCGAAATCCGTGCCAAAAAACGGCAGCAATATCAGTCCGATCATCGATAGAATGAAGGCGATTGTCGCAAGCCTCCGGATCCGGTCCGGAGGGCAGAGCGACATGGCCACAAGCGCGATCAGCCCCAGGACACCAAAGAAGATCTGGCGCTGGACATAGAAGAAAGGGGGCAGGCCATTGCGCGCGGCCAGCGGCGGCGAGGCGGCGAGGCCCAGCAGCAGCCCCACGGCCATCAGCAGCAGCACGCAGCCCAGCGTGACCTTGTCGATGGTGCGCCACCAGCGCGGGATCACCGGATCGACCACACGCACGCGCGTGGTGCCATACACCATTTCGGTCATCGTACTGCCTCGATCACATGCCTGTCATGCGCCCGTTTGCCGGGTCTGCCGGTCAAGACTACCCTGAAATCTACCTGCAATCCAGCATAAAGACGCGCCAGTGGCGCCGCCGCCCGATCGCATCGGCGGGAAACCGGTGACAGCGGACGCTGGCGCGCGCAGGTCACGCTGCATGTGCTGCGCGTCGTTCTGGACCGGCTCAGCGCAGTGTGGCGCAGAACTCCTGGATCCGGCTGCAGGCTTCCTTCAGCGCCTCGTCAGATGTGGCGTAACTCACTCTGAAACAGGGTGAGGTTCCGAAGGCCGCCCCGAAGACCACCGCGACACCTTTCTCTTCGAGAAGGGCTGTCGCGAAAGCTTCGTCATTGCTGATCTTCGCGCCGCCGGCCGAGGTCTTGCCAATGCAGCCCTTGATCGCTGGATAGACGTAGAACGCGCCTTCGGGGGTCGGGCATTCGATGCCCTCGCAGGCATTGAGCATCTCGACCACCATGTCGCGGCGACGCTGGAAGATCCGGTTGTTCTCGGCGATGTAGTCCTGCGGGCCGCTCAGGGCCTCGACCGCCGCCCATTGGCTGATCGAGCAGGGGTTCGAGGTCGATTGCGACTGGATCTTGCCCATCGCCTTGATCACCTCGACCGGACCTGCCGCATAGCCGATGCGCCAGCCGGTCATCGCATAGGCCTTGGACACGCCGTTTACGGTCAGCGTGCGCTCATAGAGTTTCGGCTCTACTTCGGCGGGGGTGCAGAACGTGAAATCATCGTAGACGAGATGCTCATACATATCGTCGGACATCACCCAGACATGAGGGTGGCGCAGCAGGACATCGGTCAGCGCCTTCAACTCGTCATGGGAATAGCCCGCGCCGGTGGGGTTTGAAGGCGAGTTGAAGATCAGCCATTTCGTCCTTGGCGTGATCGCGGCCTCCAGCGCCTCGGGCGAGAGCTTGTAGGCGGTCTCTGGTCCGGCCTCGGCGATCACGGGCTCGCCGCCGGCGAGCAGCACCATGTCAGGGTAACTCACCCAGTAGGGGGCGGGGATCACCACCTCGTCGCCCGGGTTCAGCGTGGCCATGAGCGCATTGTAGAGCACCTGCTTGCCGCCCGTGCCGACCGTCACCTGCGCCGGCGTATACTCGAGCCCGTTGTCGCGCTTGAACTTGGCACAGATCGCGGCTTTCAGCTCGGCGATGCCATCAACGGCCGTATATTTCGTTTTCCCCGCATCAATCGCCGCTTTTGCCGCATCCTTGATATTCGCCGGAGTGTCAAAATCGGGCTCACCTGCGCCAAGGCCGATGACATCCTTGCCCGCAGCCTTCAACTCTGCCGCCTTGGTGGTTACGGCGATGGTGGGCGAGGGTTTGACGCGGGCAAGAGTGTCGGACAGAAAGGCCATGGGGCAGTCTCCGAATTTGTAACCTGGACGGGTGTTTCATATGGTTGCGGCCAGGTGCGTTCAAGCTAATTCCAGACAAGGGAAGGTGAGATATGGCTGAAGAGACCGAAACGATCGACTGGTATTCGGGTGACAATGCCACCTTCGGCGACCGGCTGACCGCTGCGCGCGAGGCGCAGGGCCTCAGTCAGGCGGAGCTGTCGAAGCGCCTGGGCGTGAAGCTCAAGACAGTGCAGGCCTGGGAGAATGACACTTCCGAGCCGCGCGCGAACAAGCTGCAGATGGTCGCGGGCGTGCTCAATGTTTCCTTGCGATGGCTGATCACGGGGGTCGGCGAAGGCGGCGTGTCAGAGCCCGCAAGTGTCGAGCATCTGGCCGCTGACGCACGCGCTGTGCTGCAGGAGATGCAGAGCCTGCGCACCGAGATGACCGATCTTGCCACGCGGCTGGGGCGCGCGGAAAAACGGATCCGAAACCTTGTCAAGGAGAGCCTGTAACATGGAACCGAGCCCGCGCGAGGCGCGCCTGAAGAAGTTGCGGATGCGGTCATGGCGGCGTGGCATGAAGGAGATGGACCTGATCCTCGGCCCATATGCCGATGCTGCGCTCGCGGAATATGCTGACGCGGACCTTGATGCTTACGAGCGTCTGCTCGATGAAAACGATCAGGATCTCTATCTGTGGGTGACCGGCGCGCGCGCAGCGCCCGCAGAGTTTCTTCCCGAACTGACGCGGATCGCACAGCGGGCGGGAGTTCAATCCAGCGCGTAGCCGCGCGAGGATTAACATAATCTTCGGATTTGTCTGCGATTTTTCATCCTGTGTTCAATTGCAAGGAACCCATGATGAGTGTCCAGCACGATTTTGGTGCCTCTATCCGGGGTGAATTCATGACCCGCTATCTCGAAAACCTCGCTTTGCTGGAGCGGATGCATCGTCTGATGCTTGATGTGATCAAGGATGAATTCGAACGACTCGGCGTGGTCGATATCAACCCGGTTCAGGCGCTGCTTCTGTATAACATCGGCGATAACGAGGTGACGGCGGGCGAATTGCGCACCCGCGGCTATTATCAGGGCTCGAATGTCTCCTACAATTTGAAGAAGCTCGTGGAACTTGGCTATATGCACCACCAGCGATGTTCGGTTGATCGCCGGTCGGTGCGTGTCAAGTTGACGCCTAAGGGCCAGAACGTGCGCCAGCAGATCTCGGCCCTTTTCCAGCGCCATGCCGAGGGGATGCTCGATGGCAGTGTCATCGAGTTCACCACCCTCGACACGATCGCCCGCGCCCTGCGCCGCATCGAGCGCTATTGGGGCGACCAGATCCGCTATATCTACTGAGGTGCGACC
>SLKB01000350.1 GCA_007134805.1 Paracoccaceae bacterium | reverse complement strand
GTTCTGGCGCCACCATCGGCCTTTGCTGCGACATGGGCGCAGCGCTTTCCAGATCCAGTGATCGCCTTTGCCAGTGGCTGGATGATGGTGCGCGCGCGGGCGCGGCAGAGGGGGGTCGAGTTGCCGCTGGTGATCTCGGATCATGTCGACTGGCCGGAACTGACCCAGACCATCACCGAGCTTGACCCCGCCGAGACATGGGTCACCCATGGGCGCGAAGATGCAATCCTGCGCTGGTGTGCGCTCAACGGGCGCACGGCGCGGCCCTTGCGGCTTGCAGGATATGAGGATGAGCCGGAATGATCGCAGGTTTTGCCGACCTGCTGGAGCGGCTGGCCTTCACGCCGCAACGCAAGGCCAAGCTGCGCCATCTGGCCGAGTTCTTCGCCCGGACCCCTGACCCGGACCGCGGCTATGCGCTCGCCGCGCTGACCGGCGATCTGGCGCTGCGCAGCGCGACGCCCTCGCTCCTGCGCGCGCTGGTGTCCGAGCGGGTGGACCCCGAATTGTTCGCGATCAGCTATGATTTCGTGGGTGATCTGGCCGAGACCATCGCATTGATCTGGCCTGGAACGGGCCATGGAGGCGAGGCACGCCTTTCCGATCTCATCGCCGAGTTGCGCGACACTCCGAAAACCGCGCTTCCCGCACGGATCGCAGCACGCCTCGATCAGCTGGGCCCCTCGCAGCGCTATGCCTATCTCAAGCTCGCCACGCGAGGGCTGCGCGTTGGCGTCTCGGCCCGGCTCGCGCGGCAGGCGCTTGCCGATTTCGGCGGGCTTGAGCTCGCCGAAATCGAAGAGCTGTGGCACGGCCTGCGCCTCCCCTATATCGAGCTGTTCGCCTGGGCCGAGGGTGGCGCGAAGCCCGTCTCCGCCGCACAGGCGCGGTTTCGCCCTGTGATGCTTTCAACGCCGACCGATATGGACGAGCTTGTGAAGTTCGATCCTGCGGATTTCGCCGCGGAATGGAAGTGGGACGGCATCCGCGTGCAGGCGGTCAGCGAAGGCGGGCAGCGACGGCTTTATTCGCGCACCGGCGACGAGATCAGCGCGGCCTTCCCCGATGTGATCGCGGCGATGGACTTTGAAGGCGCGCTCGATGGCGAGTTGCTGATCCGGCGTGACAATCAGGTGGCCCCGTTCGGGGATCTGCAACAGCGCCTGGGGCGCAAGAGTGTCAGCGCGAAACTGCTTCGCAGCCACCCGGCCGCCTTGCGGATCTATGATCTGCTGGTCTGGGGCGCGCGCGACTGGCGCTTCGCGCCCTTTGCTGAACGCCGCGCAGCCCTTGAGGACGCTGTAGCCAGGCTCGACCCCGCGCGCATCGACCTCTCGCCACTCTTGCCCTTTGACGACTGGCAGGCGCTGGCACGGCTGCGCGCCCACCCGCCCGAGGATGTGATCGAGGGGCTGATGATCAAGCACCGCGCCTCCCTCTATCTCGGCGGGCGCATCAAGGGGCACTGGTTCAAGTGGAAACGCGATCCGATGCGCGTCGATGCAGTGCTGCTTTATGCGCAGCGCGGGCATGGCAAGCGGTCGGGGTATTACTCGGATTTCACCTTCGGGCTCTGGGATGGCGCAGCGCTCGTGCCCGTGGGAAAGGCCTATTTCGGCTTCACCGATGCCGAGTTGAAAGAGCTTGACCGATTCGTGCGCGCCAACACCATCGACCGCTTCGGTCCGGTGCGCGCGGTCACGCCCTCCAAGGTGGTCGAGGTCGCATTCGAAGGGCTGAACCGTTCCAACCGGCACAAATCCGGTGTCGCGATGCGCTTTCCGCGCATCTCGCGCATCCGCGACGACAAACCGGCCGCGGAGGCGGATCGCCTCGGCGTGCTCCTCGACATGCTGCCGCCGGAGGGCGGCTGAGGCCAGCCTCAGCGCGCTCCCCCGAGCGGCGCCATCCTCTGGCTCTGCGGCTGATTGAGCGGAACAACGCGGGCCGCCTGTCCGGTCAGGATTGCAATGCCCTGCGGTACCAGCGCGCGCAACACCGGTGCCTGCGCGTCAAGCCCGCCAGTATAGGCGCCATAGGCAGGCAGGATGACATGCGCCGCCCCTACCAGAAAGGCCGCACGGCGTTGGCCTGCGACGCGCAATTTCGGGTGGTAATGCCCTGAGAGATCCGGCCCGGCGCTCGCGATATGGCGCAGGGCAATGCCAGACAGAGTGATCTCCGGCTGCGCCTCGCCCGGAAGCCCTGCAGGCGCAGGGTCGTGATTGCCCGCGATCCAGATGACATGATGCTGCGCACAGAGTTCCTGCAGCGCGCCAAGGTCCGGGCCAAGCTGCGCGCAGGCCAGATCATCATCGAAGCTGTCGCCCAGTGCGATCAGCCGCCTCGCCCCACTCGCTGCGAGATCGGACGCGAGCCGTGCAAGCGTCGCGCGGGTCTCATAGGGGGGCAGGAGCGCGCCGCCGCGCCGGGCCATGCGCTCGGATTTGCCCAGGTGCAGGTCGGCGACGATGAGCGCATCTTGCGCTGGCCAATGCATCGCACCGGACGGGAGCGCCACGAATTCCTGGCTTGCGAATCGAAAGCGGCATCTGCTCATGCCTCCATATGCGCGCCGATCCCGTCAGGGTTCAAGCCTGCTTCGCGCATCATCCGCGCGGCCTCTTCCTCGAGCAGTCGCTCGGTGCCCGAGGCGCGGATCGGGATCCGCCCCGCCTCGAGCATCAGGGGCGCGGCGAAGGGGGTGACATGCGGAGGCAGCGAATGGACGATCCGGGGCCGGCTGCGCAGCATTTCCTCGATCCGTCCGAAATCGGCAAGGCCGCGCATGGATTCCGCGCGGGTGATGCGCAGCAAGAGATGGTCGGGGTCGAACTTGCGCAGCGTGTCATAGAGGATGTCGCTCGAAAATGTAGCCTGCTTGCCGGATTTGCGCTGTCCCGGCAGATTACGCTGCAACAGGCCCGCGATCATCGCGACCGCCCGGAAGGTGCGCTTCATCACTGCGTTTTCAGAAAGCCACGCGGCCAGCCCCTCGCGCAGGCCCTCTGGGTCCAGAAGTGGCGTCGGGTCGCCGACAGGTTCCAGCGACCAGATGAGCAGCGCGTAATCGGTCGCGACAAATCCGAGCGGCGCTATCCTGTCACGCTCCATCCGGTGTGTGAGCAACAGCCCCAGCGTCTGGTTTGCGTTGCGCCCGGCGAACGAATAGAGCGCGAAATACCAACGCCCCCCGCGCAGGAAACTCTCGCAGGTCATGGTGCCGGGGCGCGGCAATTCCGAGATTTCGGATTGCAGCACCAGCCACTCGCGGATGTGCTCGGGCAGCGCGCCCCATGCAGCGCGGTCGCCGATAAGCCTGAGCACGCGGGCCGACAATTCGGTCGAGGTGGCCATCTTCAGCCCGTTGAAGACCGCGATCTTCGGCGCGCGCGTGGGCTGGGGCGTGACCTCGACCACCATGTCCCGCAGCCGGTCATAGCGCACGGTCTGCCCGCCAATGAGGAAGGTGTCGCCAGGCAGGAGGGATGCGGCGAAACTCTCCTCGATCTCGCCCAGGGGGGCGCCGCCGCGCGGACCGCGCCGGACCGACAGCAGTTCGGGCGCGACAATGGTGCCGATATTCATGCGGATCGCCTGCGCCGCGCGGGGGTCGCGTAATTGCCAGCGGCCGTCCCGCTCGACAAGACGCTGCCACCGATCATAGGCGCGCAATGCGTAGCCGCCAGTGGCCACGAAATCGAGGCACGCGTCGAAATCATTGCGGCTGAGATCCGCATAGGGGCCACTTGTCGCCGTAATCTCGGTATAAAGGGCGTCGGCCGCGAAGGGGGCCGCGCAGGCCGTGAGCAGCAGATGCTGGCAGAGCACATCCAGCCCCCCCTGCCCGGTGGCGTCGCTGTCGAGATCCGCAGCCTCCACCGCTTGCAGCGCGGCCACGCATTCGAGCACCTCGAAGCGGTTCGCGGGCACGATCCGCGCGCGCGACGGCGCGTCATAGCGGTGGTTCGCCCGCCCGATGCGCTGCACCAGCCGTTTGACATTCTTCGGTGCACCGATCTGGATCACGAGGTCCACATCACCCCAGTCAAGCCCCAGATCAAGGCTGCCCGTCGCCACCACCGCCCGCAGACTGCCTTCAGCCATCGCCGCCTCGACTTTGCGTCGGGCCTCGCGCGCAAGGCTGCCGTGATGCAGCGCGATCGGCAGATTGGCCTCATTGACGGCCCAGAGCGCCTGGAAGAACAGCTCTGCCTGCGCGCGGGTGTTGATGAAGACCAGCGTCAACCGCGCGTCCTCAATCGCGGCCATGACATCGCGCGCGGCATAGGCCCCGCCCGCGCCTGACCATGGCGGCACGGCGCTTGTGGGCAGCATCGCGATGTCGGGCGCGGGGCCGGGATCGGCCAGCACCACATGCCCGCCGCCCAGATAGCGCGCAAGCGCCCGCGGGTTCTCGACCGTGGCGGAAAGCCCCGCGACCTGAAGACCGGGGCACAGAGCCCGCAGCCGCGACAGGCACAGCATCATCTGCTCGCCGCGCTTAGATTCTGCGAGCGCATGGACCTCATCGATCACCACGCGTTTGAGCGTGCCGAAGATGCGCGGGGCCTCAATGTAGGAGAGCATCAGCGCAAGGCTTTCGGGAGTAGTCAGCAGGATATGGGGCGGATCGACGCGCTGACGCGCCCGGCGGGTCGACGGCGTGTCGCCAGTGCGATCCTCGATCCGCAGCCCCAGGCCCAACTCCATGACCGGGCGCGCCAGATTGCGCCCGATATCATGCGTGAGCGCCTTGAGCGGCGAAAGGTAGAGCGTGTGCAACCCATCTGGCAGAGGTGCCTCGTAGGCTGCCGCCAGCGTCGGCAGGAAGCCCGCGAGCGTCTTGCCTCCGCCCGTGGGTGCGATCAGCAAGGCATTGCCTCGCTGCGCGAACATCGCAAGCTGATGCGGATGCGGCGTCCAGCCCTGCGCGGCAAACCATTGCGCAAGGCGGGGGGGAAGATCGGGACTTTCGGCAGGGAAGGCATGCGCCATGGGCAAATCTCTGGACTGACGCTGCTGAGGGTATTCCCGCCAGGTGTGAAGGCAAGAGGGGGCTTTCCGCCGCGCCCACCAAGGTTTACATGCAGGCGATGAGCACGCGCGCAAATTTCTGGGAAACTGTTCCACTTCGGCAGATGAGCACCGAGGAATGGGAGGCGTTATGCGATGGCTGCGGGAAATGCTGCCTCAACAAGCTTGAAGATGTCGACACCGAGGAGTTGGTCTTCACCCGCGTGGCCTGCCGGCTTTTCGATGACACGACCTGTCGATGCGCCAACTACGCGCGGCGCAAGGAGTTCGTCGAGGAATGTGTTGTCCTCACACCCGAGACCTTGCCCGAAATCGCCTACTGGATGCCCCCGACCTGCGCCTACCGGCTCCTGCATGAGGGCGGATCGCTGCCCCACTGGCACCCGCTGCGCACGGGCGATCCGACCTCGACCCATCGTGCGGGCATGTCGATGCAGCACCGCACCGTCAATGAGCGGGATATCCCGATCGAGGCCTGGGAGGATTACACGCTCGAGCCGGAATGACTGCCGGGCGGACATTGAGCGCCGCGGCAGATCGTAGCCATCGCGCCGCATAGCCGTGATCAAGTTTCCCGAGCCGGACCTGCCCGCTGGCCTCGGGCGCGACAAGGTCAGAGTTTGCGCAACTGCAATTCGCGCGCGACCTCGCTGTGGACGAGCTTGCGGATATTGCGCGTGATCTTCTCGCCCAGTTCGCCCTGCAATTCCTGCCGCACGATCCTTGCGACGATGTCATGCAGCAATGCCTCGTCAAACGGGACCTCGGGCGCGCGCGGGTCATCGCCGGCCGGGCAGGCAGATGCTGCAGAAGCGGGCGCGTCTTCCACCATGCGCTCTGGCTCGGGACGCGCTGCGTCTTGCGGCTGCAGCAGCGCGCTGCCGGAAGGGGCAGGCAGCTCGGGCTCGGGTGTTGCGTCAGGAACAGGGGCCTGCGCGTCCGGATCCTTGGGCGTGGCCACACGGCGCGCCGCCTCGATCTCGGCGCAGTATCGGACGGCGGAGCGCGAGATACGCACGAGCAGAGATCGCGACTGCGGCGCAACGCAATCGCGCGGTTGCGGCAGCTGTGCATCGTCCGGGGCGGTGTCCAGCGCGGGCTCATGCGGCGAGGCAGCGGACGTCTCATCCTCGCGCGCCGGCACGAAATGCAGCCGTCCCGTCAGAGTGTTGACCGGGTCATCATCCGCGCGTTCGCGCCGCGTCACTGCGCGCGAGGCAGACAGCGGCACCGGCGCGAGGCTGTCATCATGATCCGGCAGAGGTTCGGAGGGCAACTCGGGCACTCTGGCCGGATCGATTTCGGCAAAGCCGACGGCTGGGTCGGCCGTCCCGTTATGCCCGTCCACACGCAGGGCCGAGCTGAGAACGAGCTTGTCCATCGGCTGCGCAGGCTGGACGCGGCCTTCCGGCATTTGCGCGACCAGACGGCGCACTGCCGACAGGACATCCTCGATGTCGCGGCTCGGTGTCGCTCCGGTCATGATGCGCTGCCTCTGTTTTCTGCGCGCGACGCGCCCGCCATTCTGTGTGCGATCTGCGCGCTCTGTCCTCACTCGGGAAAGTCTAGCGACCGCCGCGGCGTTGCACAATGTCATATGGCGCAGCCGTGGCGCTTTGCTGACCGCGCATGTGCGAACAGCCCGCGTCTTCCGCGCTCAGTTGCGGCCGATGGATTGCAGCACCCGATCCAATGCCTCGCCCTGGGGCGAGCGGATCGGTGCGTTCCGCACTGCATTGAAATAGGCGTCCGGGTCATAGGTCGGAATGCCGAGACCCAGATGATCCACGGTCAAGAGCCCCATGGCCGAGAGCAGGTTGTAGGTCGCGATCTGCTCGCTCGACTGCGCGCGCAAGAGATTGGTGCGCGCCTCAAGCAGGTCGGTCTCGGCGTTGAGGACATCCAGCGTCGTGCGCGCGCCAAGCCGTGCCTCTTCTCGGGTGCCTTCAAAGGCGCTTTCGGCCGCACGCACCTGTTCGCGGTTTGCCTGGATCTGGGCGCGCACCACATCGATATTCGACCATGCAGTCGCCACCCCTTGCAGCGTGACGGACACGCTCTGATGCAACGAGGCGCGCACTGCATCGCGGCGGGCGATGGATTGGCGCTGCAAGGCACTTATCCGCCCGCCCTGAAAGACCGGGCGCGCGTAACGGACCCCGGCTGAGCCGCTCAGTCCGTCCTGCTGCCCGCCAAGCTGCTGTCCCAGGCCCGCGCTTGCTGTCACCGAGCCGTGACGCTGCGCGGCGACCCTTTCGACATTGAGATCGGCGGCGGTCACTTCGAACTGGGTCTGAAGGATGCGAGGATGCGTCCGGCGCGCGATGTCCTGCGCGGTCGCCAGATCGGTGGCTGTGCGCGGGGGGACGGGTGGTGGGCGCAACTGCCCGGGATATTCGCCCGTCACCAGCTTGTACTCTTCCCGCGCCACTGCCAGATCGCCTTGCGCTGCCACCAGTGAGGAGCGCGCGCCGGCAAGCCGCGCCTCGGCGAGCGAAACATCGGTGCGGGTGACCTCGCCCAGTTCGAACCGCTCGCGCGCGGCGTTCAATTCCTGCGTGATCGCGCGGACCGTGGCCTGTTGCAGCGACACTGCCTCGGTTGAGCTGCGCACGTCCATGAAGGCCGCCACGGCGTCAAGCATCACGTTCTGCTCGATGCCGATCAGCGCCTGCCTGGTCGCGCGGACCTGCGCCTCGGCGGCCGAGCGGGCCAGTTGACCGCGGCCGAAATCAATGAGCGTTATATCCGCCGAGAGGTTGAACCCGAGGGTGAAGTTCGTATCGGGCACTCCCGAGCGCCGGCTGCCCTGCGCGTCGACCACGAAATTGACCACGGGACGCAATTCGGCCACGGCGATGGCCACATCTTCGTCGGCGGCGCGCAGCAAGGCGCGGTTCTGGTCAAGAAGGTTAGAATTCCGGTAGGCCGCAACGAGCGTGTCAGCGAGCGATTGCGCCTGCGCGGAGGCGCCGGCCAGCATGGTCCCGGAGACCAATGCCGCCAGCATCAGCTTTCTTATCAACATTCCTGCTCTCCTCAAGATTGGCAGAGAGCCCCTGTTCCGGAACGCTGTCCGACCGAGAAACCCTGCCTTGGATCAAAGGCTGAACGCCTTTTTTTTGTTGAACCCCGGCAAGACCGGAGCTGATGCGTTGAATATGTCGCGCCAGGCGATGTGCCCGCCCTGCTTGATGCCGAGCCGGACCACCCCAAGCGCCCCTTCCATGAACAGGCACGTCACACGGCCATCCTCGCGCAACTGGTCTGTCAGTGTCTGTGGAAATTCCTCGACGCCACCTTGCAGGAGCATGGCGTCATAGGGTGCATGATCCGGCGCGCCATCGCGCAACGCCCCTTGCGTGAGGACCACTGTCGCGACATCGAGCTTCGAGAGCAAGCTGCGTGCCTCGGTCGCGAGGTTTTCATCCTCCTCGACGGCAATGACGGCCTGTGCCATATCGGCCAGCAGTGCAGAGGAATAGCCCGTCGCGCAGCCGATATCCAGCACGAGATCGTTGTCCGTGACGATGAGCGCATCGAGCATTTTCGCCAGTGTCCGCGGCTCGAGCAGCACCCGATCGGGCGCGAGCGCAAGATTCTCGCCGACATAGGCCGCCTCGACCAAGTCTGATGGCACGAAATCCTCACGCGGCAGGCGCAGCATTGCATCGATGATCGGAAACTTGGTC
Organism: Paracoccaceae bacterium; assembly: GCA_007134805.1. Classification (GTDB taxonomy): domain Bacteria; phylum Pseudomonadota; class Alphaproteobacteria; order Rhodobacterales; family Rhodobacteraceae; genus Roseinatronobacter. Next base: position 1,231 of record SLKB01000350.1, on the reverse strand, counting down.
ACGTCCGATGGGCGCACCTGCGTGTCGACCATCATCCTGCGACGGGCGGCGAAATCGGTCATGAACGTCCCTTTTGCTGGACCAAGTTGATGTAGGGTTGCCACAGTTTCCGCCACCCCGCAACACGCGCGCAGGGTTTGTGAGGGCTTGGCAGCGCGTTGAACCATGATATTGCGGACCCCGTGATCTTTGTACAACAGACGAAGGGCAATTGCGATGCATCTCAGTGTCTACCTCGCAGGCGAAATCCACACCGATTGGCGCGACGCCATCATCAGCCATCTCGGCGGCGAGCCTATCAGTTTCAGCGGACCGGTCACGGACCATGGTGCATCTGATGAGTGTGGGGTCGCGATCCTCGGCGCGGAAGATCAAAAGTTCTGGCATGACCACAAGGGCGCGAAGCTGAACGCCATCCGTACCCGAAAGGCGCTGGAAGAGGCAGATATCGTCGTCGTGCGCTTTGGCGAGAAATACAAGCAATGGAATGCAGCCTTTGACGCGGGCTATGCCGCAGCTCTGGGAAAATCACTAGTCATCCTGCACGGGCCCGAGCATCAGCACGCGCTCAAGGAGGTCGATGCAGCCGCTCTTGCCGTCGCCGAGACGCCCCAACAAGTGGCGCAGATCCTGCGCTATGTGCTTTCGGGAACGCTTCCCTGAACAGGTCGCACAGGTTATTGTCGGCCTGTTTGTCTGCGTAACCTGAACAGAGGGAATGGGTCTGTGTTGAAGGAATTTCGTGAATTCATTGCCCGCGGTAATGCCATGGATATGGCCGTGGGAATCATCATTGGGGCGGCGTTCACTGCGATCGTGACCTAGCTCGTCGATGATCTGGTCAACCCGCTGCTGGGGCTGATCGTGGGCGGAATCGACTTCAGCGGCGTCAGCTTCGGGCTTGGTGAGGCGCAGTTCATGCTGGGCAACTTCATCAATGCCGTGATCAAGTTCCTGATCATCGCCTTCGTCGTCTTCATGCTTGTGCGCACCGTCAACAGGATCTCGAGAATGGGCCGGACGCCAGAGCCTGCGGCGGAAGAACCGGCAAAGCCCAGCACCGAAGACCTGCTGGTCGAGATTCGCGACGCGTTGCGGGCGCGCTGAGCGCTCAGACCTGCACGGCGGTCGTGCGCAGAACCGTGCGCAGCGCGAAGGACGACTGCATCTGGACCACACCGGGCAGGCGGCTCAGGTAGCGGCGGTGGATGCGCGCGAAATCCTCAGTATC
>SLKB01000334.1 GCA_007134805.1 Paracoccaceae bacterium | reverse complement strand
GCGAAAGCTGCAACCGGGTGCGGCTGACCTGCACGGGCGAGCTGTACATGTGCCTGGGGCAGGAGGACATGGCCGATCTGCGCGCGCCGCTGCGGGCCTCACGCGACGACGCGGCCCTCGAAGACGCCATCCGCGCCGCCATCGCCCGCAAACCCAAGGGCCACGATTTCGACTATTCCCGTCAGCGCGTCGAAGGCCAGATGCCGCGACACATGAGCCACACGGGCGGGTGAGGGCGAACAGGGACGCCCCCCCCGGCCCAGCCCGCATTGTGCTCGTCTGAGCACTTCCGACACTCAAGCCCCAATGGGGTGCGCGCGCGCCGAGTGACCCACAACAGCCGAGTGCCGCGACGGGGACGCGCGCAAGCTGCGCTCGCTCGAGCGCTGGCGCAGGACGGGAACCTTCTACCGCACGCTTGTCACCTGCGCGTTTGCGACCCTGATGCTGGGCGCGGTCGCGGGCTTTCTCTCCGGCGCGCGCGCGACCCCGATCTTCAACACGCTGCTCCCGCTGCTGATCGCCTTCATCGTGGGCAGTGGCGGCTTCTTCTTCGCCCGCATCGCTTTCGAAACCTATCAGGACCAGGTCATCCTGCTGCTGACCGGGCTCACGATGTCCACCTTCATCAGCGCCTTCGCGGTGAGGCTCCATTTCGGGATCGACACACGGCTGAGTGCTGCCCGCCCCGCGCTGACCCTGCCGGAAGCCGCACCTTTACCGATTCGCGCTGTGGCAATTACACGTCGTGGAAACTGATGGCGCAGTGCCGTCAGCACATCTCAAATATATGAAGGCGATTCTTTGTCGCATTTCTTTCGGCAAGTCCTTGCCAGTTTGCGCGTCCTGACACTACCGGAGAGGCGCGTGCTGCTGCGCGTTTCGACGACATGACCTTCGGCATAAATATCAAGAATATCGAGAATAAATCCGGTACTGAATTCGAAAGATCTGCTTTCCAGCAGACTGACCGCAGTCCCGCGGGAAATCGTTCCTCTCCAGGCCGGCCACATGTTGGCACGAGACTGCACGCCGGGCCGCGCCCACCCATCTCGGGGACTTGCGCGGCCCTCTGCGCGACGGTTTTCACAGGGAGCGCAGCGAACAATTCCGCGCCCACTCTGTGTTCGAAACAGTTCTTCAGCAGCCTGCCAGGGGTGCGTGGCGCGACTCAGGCATGGATCGCACCGTCACCGCAGGCCAGCGCCGCTTCGCGCACGGCCTCGGAATAGGTGGGATGCGCGTGGCAGGTGCGCGCCAGATCCTCTGCACTCGCGCCGAACTCCATTGCGACGCAGACCTCATGGATCAGATCGCCCGCATAGGGGCCGATGATATGCGCGCCGAGGATCCGGTCGGTCTTGGCATCGGCGAGGATCTTCACGAACCCGTCGGCCGCGAAATTCGCCTTCGCGCGGCCATTGCCCATGAAGTTGAACTTGCCCACCTTGTAGGCGCGCCCGGCCTCCTTGAGGGTTGCCTCGGTCTCGCCGACATAGGCGACCTCGGGCCAGGTATAGATCACGCCCGGGATCACGCCGTAATTCACATGGCCCGCCTGCCCGGCCAGGATCTCGGCCACGGCCATGCCCTCATCCTCGGCCTTGTGCGCAAGCATCGGCCCCTCGATCGCATCGCCGATCGCATAGACCCCGTCGATGCTGGTCTTGTAATGCGCATCCGTCGCGATCTGGCCGCGCTCGGTCATCTTCACACCCAGCGCATCGAGGCCGAGCCCGTCGGTGAACGGCCGCCGCCCCGTTGCCAGCAGAACCGTATCGGCCTCGATCTCATGCTCGCTGTCATCCTTGCGCAGCTTGTAGCCGAGCTTGGCCTTGGTCTTGGTCGCGCTCGCCGATTGCACTGCGGCGCCAAGCACGAACTTGAGCCCCTGCTTGATCAGGAGCTTCTGGAAGCTCCGCGCGACCTCGTCATCGGTGCCCGGCAGGATGCGGTCGAGATATTCGATCACGGTCACCTCGGCGCCCAGCCGGCTGAAGACCGACCCAAGCTCCAGCCCGATCACCCCGGCCCCGATCACCACCATCTTCTTGGGGATCTTGCCCAACTCCAGCGCCCCAGTCGAGGAGACGATCACCTTCTCATCGACCTCCACACCCTTGAGCGGGCTCACTTCAGAGCCCGAGGCGATAACGATTTTCTTTGCCTCATGCGTCTCCTCGCCGACTTTCACCTTGCCCGGCGCAGGAATGCTGGCCCAGCCCTTGATCCAGTCCACCTTGTTCTTCTTGAACAGGAACTCGATCCCCTTGGTGTTCTGGCCGATCACATCGTCCTTGTAGCCCAGCATCTTCTTCCAGTCAGGCTTGGGCTTGCCGCCCATCAGGCCCATCTGCTCGAAATTATGCTCGGCCTCATGCAACTGATGGGTCGCGTGCAACAGCGCCTTGGACGGGATGCAGCCGACATTGAGACAGGTGCCGCCGAGCGTTTCGCGCCCTTCGACACAGGCGACCTTCAGCCCGAGTTGCGCCGCCCGGATGGCACAGACATACCCCCCCGGACCAGAGCCGATGACGATGAGATCGTAGGACATGAGAATTCTCCCTTGGTCAGCAGTGCCATGGCCTCTCGCCGCGGCGGCACAGGAATGGATGACAGGAACGACGGATCACGGGAGGATTGCAACCACGAGGATGATCAAAGTGGCGAAAAAGCCGATCGCCCAGATCACGCTGCGCAGCGGCACCCAATCGAGCGCATAGGCCGGCACATAAAGCGCCCGCGCCCCGAGATAGACCAGCGCCATCGCGCCCGTAAGCCCGTTCTCCTTGCCTGCGAGGGTCAGCACCGTAACCGCCACTGCGAAAAGCAGCAGCGCCTCGATATGGTTCTCATAGGCGCGCCTCAGCCGCAAGGTGACGGCCGAGGGCTCTTTCGGGGGCGGCCCGTCGCGCGAGGACAGGAAATAGGCCGTCCCCACTTCCAGATTGGCGCGCACGGCCATCAGCATGAGTTGCCCGGCCCAAAGAACGGCCGCGAGGGCCAGTGAAACGAGTTCCAGACTCATGCAGCCTCCAGTGCAGATGCGATCTCTTGCGCGCGGGCCGCATGGGCCTGCCCGCGCGCGGAAGGGTGGCGCGTCTCGAGGCACGCGACCCCGAAGCCGCGCAAGGTCTGCGCCGCGTCCTGACCAAGCGCGATCGGGCGCCGGCCCAGAAGCTCGTACTGGCCCACCGCCTCGAACGAGGCGGCGCGATCGGGCGCCGGAATCACGCTCGAGCGCCGCTGGGGCAACAGGCAGAAGACCGGTGTGACATAGATCTGCGCCCGGGACAGCCCCACAAGTGCAAGCGCCGCGTCGATGATCTTCATGTAGAGCATCCCCGGCACATGGCCCTGCTCCGCGATCCGGGCGTGCGCCTTGCGCGCGGACGGCCCGTCAAGCCAGTCCTTGCTGACCAGCATCGGGCCGGAAAGATTGCCGCAGATCTTCTGGATCGGCGACACCCACGGCCCATCATGGCCCAGATCGGCAAGCGTGGCATACCCGCGCAGCCGAAAGGCACGCCGGCGCTCGATCGCCTCCTGATAGAGTGTCGCCCGCTCCATCCTCTCTACAGATCCATCAGCAACCGCCGCGGATCCTCCAGCGCTTCCTTGACCCGCACAAGGAAGGTCACAGCCCCTTTGCCATCGACAATCCGGTGGTCATAGCTCAGCGCCAGATACATCATCGGTCGCGCCACGATCTGCCCGCCGACGACCATCGGTCGCTCCTGGATCTTGTGCATCCCGAGGATCCCCGATTGCGGCGGGTTCAGGATCGGCGAGGACATCAGCGAGCCATAGACCCCCCCGTTCGAAATGGTGAAGCTGCCGCCCTGCATCTCGGCCATGGAAAGCTTCCCGTCGCGGGCACGCGTTCCCATCTCCGCGATGCGCTTCTCGATCTCGGCAAAGCCCATCTTGTGCGCATCGCGCAGCACCGGCACGACAAGCCCCGAGGGCGTGCCGACAGCCACGCCCATATGGACATAGTTCTTGTAGACCACATCGGTCCCGTCGATCTCGGCATTGACTTCGGGCACTTCGAACAAGGCATGGCAGCAGGCTTTCACGAAGAAGGACATGAAGCCCATCTTCACGCCATGCTTCTTCTCGAACATGTCCTTGTATTCCTTGCGCAGCGCCATGATGCCGCCCATATCCGCCTCGTTATAGGTGGTGAGCATGGCAGCGGTGTTCTGCGCGTCCTTCAGCCGGCGCGCGATGGTCTGGCGCAGGCGTGTCATCTTCACCCGCTCCTCGCGGGCCGCGTCGTCGGCGGCCACGGGCCCGCGTTGGGCAGGCGCCTGGGCGGGCGCGGTCGGGGCAGCCGCAGGCTGCGCCGCCGGGGCCGCGCTGGCGGAATGCACATCTTCCTTCATGACGCGCCCATCGCGCCCGGTGCCCGTGACCTGATCGCGCGATATGCCCTTCTCGGCCATCAGCTTCTTGGCCGAGGGCGCATCCTCGACATCGCGCGCACCCGCCTTCTCATCGCCGGCAGCCGCAGGCGCGTCCTCCTTGGGCGCCGCGCCCGCCCCTTCACCGGCCTCGATCACGGCCAGCTTGCCACCCGCCTCGACTGTCGTGCCTTCCTCGGCAAGGATCTTGCCCAGCACGCCTGCGGCCGGGCTCGGCACCTCGACCGAGACCTTGTCGGTCTCCAGTTCGCACAGCATCTCGTCGACCGCGACGCGCTCGCCGGGTTTCTTGAACCAGCTCGCCACGGTCGCCTCGGTCACGCTCTCGCCCAGCGCCGGCACCATCACATCGACGCTCTCGCCGCCCGCGGACTTCTGCGCGGCCTTCTCGGCCGAGGGGCGCGGCGCAGGCTCTTCCGAGCCTGCTTCATCGGCGCGCGCGATCACGGCCAGCAGCGCATCGACGCCGACCGTCTCGCCCTCACCCGCGACAATATCGGCAAGCTTGCCGGCCGCCGGGCTCGGCACTTCAACCGTGACCTTGTCGGTCTCCAGCTCGCACAGCATCTCATCGACCGCGACCGTGTCGCCCGGCTTCTTGAACCAGGTCGCCACAGTGGCCTCAGAGACGCTTTCACCCAGGGTGGGTACTCGAACTTCGGTGGACATGTTCCTGTTATCCCTCGATTGTCAGCGCTTCATTCACAAGCGCTTGCTGTTGTGCCTTGTGCTGGCTGGCAAGCCCCGTCGCGACCGAGGCCGATGCCGGGCGCCCGACATAGCGCGGCCGCTTCGACTTGCCTTTCAGGCGACCCAGCACCCATTCGATATTCGGCTCGATGAAGGACCAGGCGCCCTGGTTCTTGGGCTCTTCCTGGCACCAGACGATCTCGGCCTTTGAAAAGCGCTCCAACTCCTTCAGAAGCGCCATTGCCGGGAACGGATAGAACTGCTCGACCCGCATCAGATAGACATCGTCGATCCCCTGCGCATCGCGCTCTTCCAGCAGGTCGAAATAGACCTTACCCGAACAGAGCACCACGCGCCTGATCGACTTGTCGCCCTTGAGCTTGGTGTCGCTGTTGCCCTTCTGCGCATCATCCCACAAGACGCGGTGGAAGCTCGAACCCTCAACGAAATCCGACGCCTCCGAGATGCACAGCTTGTGGCGCAAGAGCGATTTCGGCGTCATCAGCACCAGCGGCTTGCGGAAGCTGCGGTGGATCTGCCGGCGCAGGATGTGGAAATAGTTGGCCGGAGTCGTGCAGTTCGCGACGATCCAGTTGTCCTGCGCGCACATCTGCAGGAAGCGCTCCAGCCGGGCCGAGGAATGCTCCGGCCCCTGCCCCTCGAAGCCGTGCGGCAAGAGCATGACAAGCCCCGACATGCGCAGCCATTTCGATTCGCCCGACGAGATGAACTGGTCGAACATGATCTGCGCGCCATTGGCGAAATCGCCGAACTGCGCCTCCCACATCACCAGCGCATTGGGCTCGGCCAGCGAAAAGCCATACTCGAAGCCGAGCACGGCGTATTCCGACAGCATCGAATCGATGACCTCGTAGCGCGCCTGCCCCTCGCGGATATGGTTGAGCGGATAGTGGCGGTCCTCGCTCAACTGGTCGATGAAGGCCGAATGACGCTGACTGAAGGTGCCGCGGGTCGAATCCTGCCCGGCCAGCCGGACCGGATACCCTTCGGTCAGCAGACTGCCAAAGGCCAGCGCCTCGCCCGTGGCCCAGTCAAAGCCAGTGCCGGTGGCGAACATCTGCTTCTTGGCGTCGAGCTGACGCACCACGGTCTTGTGGATGTTGAACCCGTCCGGATAGCTCGTGAGCGCCCGCCCGACCCCCTGCAGCGTCTCTTCCGAGATCGAGGTCTGCCCGCGCTGATACTCTTCCCCCTCGCGATTGAGATGCGACCAGCGCCCGTCGAGCCAGTCGGCCTTGTTGGGCTTGTAGGTCCGCCCGGCGTCGAATTCCTCGTTGAGGAAGGCCTGGAAGCCCGCCTTCAGGTCCTCGATCTCGCCCTCGGGGATCAGCCCGTCACGGACCAGCCGCTCGGTATAGATCTGCAGGGTCGATTTGTGCTTCTTGATCCGCGTGTACATCTGCGGATTGGTGAACATCGGCTCATCGCCCTCGTTATGGCCGAAGCGGCGATAACAGAAGACATCGAGCACCACATCCTTGAGGAACTTCTGCCGGAATTCCGTGGCGACCTTGGCCGCATGCACCACGGCCTCGGGGTCATCGCCATTGACATGGAAGATCGGCGCCTCGACCATCAGCGCGATATCCGTCGGATAGGGCGAGGAGCGCGAGAAATGCGGCGCGGTCGTGAAGCCGATCTGGTTGTTGACCACGACATGGATCGTGCCGCCCGTGCGGTGACCCTTCAGCCCCGAAAGCCCGAAACCCTCGGCCACGACCCCCTGCCCGGCAAAGGCCGCATCGCCGTGCAGGAGCACCGCCAGGACCTGACGCCGCTCGCTGTCCGAGATCTGGTCCTGCTTGGCGCGCACCTTGCCCAGCACGACCGGGTTCACCGCTTCCAGATGCGACGGGTTCGCCGTCAGCGACAGATGCACGGCATTGCCGTCGAACTCGCGGTCCGAGGACGCGCCGAGATGGTATTTCACATCGCCCGACCCGTCGACATCCTCGGGCTTGAAGCTGCCGCCCTGGAACTCGTTGAAGATCGCACGATAGGGCTTGCCCATCACATTGGCGAGCACCGAAAGCCGGCCGCGATGCGGCATGCCGATCGCGATCTCCTTCAAGCCCAGCGCGCCGCCGCGCTTGATGATCTGCTCCATCGCCGGGATCACGGCTTCGCCGCCGTCAAGGCCGAAGCGCTTGGTGCCCATGTATTTCACATGCAGGAATTTCTCGAAGCCCTCGGCCTCGACCAGCTTGTTCAGGATCGCCCGGCGTCCCTCACGGGTGAACTGGATCTCCTTGCCGTAACCCTCGATCCGCTCCTTCAGCCAGGCGACCTGCTCGGGATCCGAGATATGCATGAATTGCAGCGCGAAGGTGCCGCAATAGGTGCGCTGCAGGATATCGATGATCTCGCGCAGCGAGGCCACTTCCAGCCCCAGAACATTGTCGATGAAGATGGGGCGGTCCATGTCGGCTTCGGTGAAACCGTAGGATTGCGGGTCCAGTTCGGGATGCGGCTCTTCCTTGCGCATGCCGAGCGGGTCCAGATCGGCCACCAGATGGCCCCGGATCCGGTAGGCGCGAATGATCATCAGCGCGCGCAGACTGTCGAGCACGGCGCCGCGCACCTGATCGGTCGTGAGCGCCACGCCCTTCTCGGCGGCCTTGCGGGTGATCTTCTCGGCGGCGGCCGCGCGCTCCTCGACGATCGTCGGGCCGGACTGCTTGCCGGGCTTCACGGGCGCTGCCGGCCACTCGCCGGTCAGCGCGGCGGTCAACTCGTCCGCGGGCTGGGGCGGCCAGTCGCCACGCGCCCAGCTCGGGCCCTGCGCCGCGCGCTTCGCATCGCTTGAGGTCTCGCCCAGGCTCTTGAAATACTCTGCCCAGACATCATCGACCGAAGACGGGTCCGCCGCATGGCGCGCCTGCAAGGCTTCCACATAATGGGCATTGTGCCCTTGCAGGAATGTCTCGGACAGGATCGGATCGCTCGGGCTCTGTTCATTCATGACCGCACCTTTGTGCTTTGAAAAACGACATGCGCGTCAGGTGACACGCGGTTCGGGTCCGTAGGCATTGGCGCCGCGCTGGCTGGGCCGGCTCATCCACCATATGATGACGAGCCCGGCCCCGATCTGCAAGACCAGCGCCAGAGTGATCACCGCAGGCTGCCCCGCCAGACCGCCCGGCGCTGCCGGCAACGCTCCCCCGGCCACCCGCTGTGACACCGAGCCTGCGATCAGCGCGGTCACGATCACCACGCTTGATGCCGCAAGGCTCCACCAGCCGGGGCGCCCGGTATCCTGGATGCGACGATAGCCCAGCGCGAGCAGCGGCAGCAATGTGACCAGTTGAAACAGCCGCAGCACGATCCCGCCCTGCGCCCCGCGCAGCGCAAGCTCGAACGCCCCGATCACGGCGGCGCCGGCAAAGACGAACAGGAAGAACCACCAGTAGTCCGGCCGCCGCGTGCGGCCCGAAAACCGGGTCGCGTTGCGGAAGCCGGAACGCACGGCCTCGGTGATTGTCATGGCGGCCCTCCCCAGCGCCGGTGCCTGCCCGCGCTACTTGCCGATCGCCTTCAGCACAGCCTCGCCGAGGCCCGCAGGGCTGTCGGCAACCACGATGCCTGCAGATTTCATCGCCTCGATCTTGTCATCGGCGCCGCCCTTGCCGCCGGCCACGATCGCACCGGCATGGCCCATGCGCCGCCCCGGAGGCGCCGTGCGCCCGGCAATGAAGCCCGCGCAGGGCTTCGAGCGACCGCGCTTCGCCTCGTCCTTGAGGAATTGCGCCGCGTCTTCCTCGGCGCTGCCGCCGATCTCGCCGATCATGATGATCGACTCGGTCTCGTCATCGGCGAGGAACCATTCCAGCACATCCAGATGCTCGGTCCCTTTTACCGGATCGCCGCCGATCCCCACGCAGGTCGACTGGCCCAGCCCCACATCGGTCGTCTGCTTGACCGCCTCATAGGTCAGCGTGCCCGAACGCGAGACAACACCCACCGACCCGCGCCGGTGAATATGGCCTGGCATGATCCCGATCTTGCAGGCATCGGGCGTGATGACGCCCGGACAGTTCGGCCCGACGAGCACCGACTTGCTCCCCTCCAGCGCGCGCTTGACCTTCATCATGTCGAGCACGGGAATGCCCTCGGTGATGCAGACGATCAGCTCCATCTCGGCATCGATCGCCTCGAGGATCGAGTCGGCGGCAAAAGGCGGGGGCACATAGATCACCGACGCATTGGCCTCTGTCTTCGCCTTCGCCTCATGGACCGAGTTGAAGACCGGCAGATCCAGGTGCATCTGCCCGCCCTTGCCGGGGGTCACACCGCCCACCATCAGCGTGCCATAGGCAATCGCCTGTTCGGAATGGAACGTGCCCTGCGAGCCGGTGAAGCCCTGGCAGATGACTTTCGTGTGCTTGTCTACGAGAACTGCCATCGGTCTTACCCCTTCACCGCCTGAACGATCTTTTCAGCCGCATCCGACAGATTGTCGGCCGCGATCACATTGAGCCCGGAATCGTTGATGATCTGCTTGCCCAGATCCACATTCGTCCCCTCGAGCCGCACGACAAGCGGGACTTGCAGCCCCACTTCCTTCACGGCCGCGATCACGCCTTCCGCGATGATGTCACAGCGCATGATGCCGCCGAAGATATTGACGAGGATGCCCTTCACATTCGGGTCCGAGGTAATGATCTTGAACGCCTCGGTCACCTTCTCCTTGGTCGCACCGCCGCCCACATCCAGGAAGTTCGCAGGCTCCGCGCCGTAAAGCTTGATGATGTCCATCGTCGCCATCGCCAGCCCCGCGCCATTGACCATGCAGCCGATCTCGCCATCGAGCGCGATGTAGTTGAGGTCGTATTTGCTGGCCGCGAGTTCCTTGGAATCCTCCTCGGTCTCGTCGCGCAGCGCCAGGAT
>SLKB01000144.1 GCA_007134805.1 Paracoccaceae bacterium | reverse complement strand
GGAGTGGAGCATCTCAACCAATTCACCCTCTACCTCGCAAACTTCTTGTACTTCACCCGCTTCGGTTCCAGCGCATCTGGCCCCAGCCGCCGCTTCTTGTCTTCCTCGTAGGCCTCGAAATTGCCCTCGAACCATTCGACATGTGCTTCGCCCTCGAAGGCCAGGATATGCGTGCAGAGGCGGTCGAGGAAGAAGCGGTCGTGGCTGATGATCACGGCGCAGCCGGCAAAATCCTCGAGGGCGGCTTCCAGTGCCTGCAGGGTCTCGACGTCGAGATCGTTGGTCGGCTCGTCGAGCAGAAGCACATTGCCGCCCGCGCGCAGGAGTTTGGCCATGTGGACGCGGTTGCGCTCGCCGCCTGACAGGAGCCCGACCTTCTTCTGCTGGTCGCCGCCCTTGAAGTTGAACGCGCCGACATAGGCGCGGGAATTGACCTCGGCATCGCCAAGCTGGATCACGTCGAGCCCGTCCGAGATCTCCTCCCACACGGTCTTTTTCGCGTCGAGGGCGTCGCGGGACTGGTCGACATAGGCGAGCGTCACCGTATCGCCGAATTCGATCGTGCCGGCATCGGGGGTTTCCTGCCCGGTGAGCATGCGGAACAGGGTCGATTTGCCCGCGCCATTGGGGCCGATCACGCCCACGATGCCCCCGGGCGGCAGCGCGAAGGAGAGATCCTCGATCAAGAGCTTGTCGCCATAGGCCTTGCGCAGCCCCTCGACCTCGATGACCTTGGCGCCGAGGCGCGGGCCATTGGGGATGATGATCTGCGCGCGGCTGATCTTTTCACGCTCGCTCTGCCCGGCCTTTTCCTCATAGGCCTGGATACGGGCCTTGGATTTCGCCTGCCGGGCCTTGGCGCCGGCGCGGATCCATTCGAGTTCACGTTCGAGCGATTTCTGCCGCGCCTTGTCCTCGCGCGCTTCATGTGCGAGGCGCTTGGCCTTCTGTTCGAGCCAGCTTGAATAGTTGCCCTCATAGGGGATGCCGCGGCCGCGGTCCAACTCCAGGATCCATCCGGTGATGTCGTCGAGGAAGTAGCGGTCATGGGTGACGATCAGGATCGTGCCCTTGTACTCGATCAGATGCTTTTGCAGCCATGCGATGGTTTCGGCGTCAAGGTGGTTGGTGGGCTCGTCCAGAAGCAGCATGTCGGGGGCTTCGAGCAGGAGTTTGCAGAGTGCGACGCGCCGTTTCTCGCCGCCCGAGAGGGTCTCGACACTGGCCTCGTCGGGCGGGCAGCGCAGCGCCTCCATCGCGACATCGATCTGGCTGTCGAGATCCCAGAGATTCTCGGCATCGATCTGGTCCTGCAGGGCGGCCATCTCGTCGGCGGTCTCGTCCGAGTAGTTCATGGCAAGCTCGTTGTAGCGTTCGAGCTTCCCCTGTTTCTCGGCCACGCCCAGCATGACATTCCCGCGCACATCGAGGGTGGGGTCAAGTTCGGGCTCTTGCGGCAGATAGCCCACTTTCGCACCCTTTGCGGCCCAGGCCTCGCCGGTGAAATCCTTGTCCTGGCCGGCCATGATGCGCAGCAGCGTGGACTTTCCCGCGCCATTGACACCCACGACCCCGATCTTGACGCCGGGCAGGAAGTTCAGGCGGATGTTCTCGAAGCATTTCTTGCCGCCGGGATAGGTCTTGGACACACCATCCATGTGATAGACATATTGATAGGACGCCATGGCTCGCTCCGCGTGTGAAATGGGGTTGGTCCTTCCCCTACTCGTGCGGCGTGCAGGGTGCAAGCGCTGCTCACAGGATGGGCGGGTGGCGAATGTTGCGTAATTTCAGTGCAGCGCAGGCTTGCAAAATGCGCTGAACTCGGTGCTAATGGACGCAGTGCCAGACAATGAGGTAGGATGTCGCAAGTTCCCGTCATCGAGATCCGTGATCTGCACAAGTCCTATGGCACGCTTGAAGTGCTCAAGGGGGTCAGCATCAATGCCAAGCGCGGCGATGTCGTGTCGCTGATCGGCTCTTCAGGCTCAGGAAAATCGACATTGCTGCGCTGCTGCAACCTGCTCGAGGACAGCCAGCAGGGCGAGATCTTGTTCAACGGCGAGCCGGTGCGCTGGAAGGGCCGGGGGCTGTCGCGGCATCCCGCCGATCGCGGGCAGGTCGCGCGGATCCGCACGAACCTGTCGATGGTGTTCCAGAGCTTCAATCTCTGGTCGCATATGACCGTTCTGCAGAATGTGATGGAGGCGCCGGTTCAGGTGCTCAAGCAGGATCGCGCCGTGGTCGAGGCGCGCGCGCGGGGGATTCTGGACAAGGTGGGGATCGGCGACAAGGTCGATGTCTACCCGGCGCAGATGTCGGGGGGGCAGCAGCAGCGCGCGGCGATTGCGCGCGCGCTCTGCATGGAGCCCGAGGCGCTTCTCTTCGACGAGCCCACCTCGGCACTCGACCCCGAGCTCGAGCAGGAAGTGGTGCGGGTGATCCGCGCGCTGGCCGATGAAGGGCGCACCATGCTGATCGTCACCCATGACATGCGGCTGGC
>SLKB01000089.1 GCA_007134805.1 Paracoccaceae bacterium | reverse complement strand
GCGTTGATCGCCATCTGCAATGTCGGATCGATCTCGTGGAAGCCGCGATCGAGGTAATGCGCCTTCCATTCGTCCGGATAGGTCGCAAATCCAAGCAGGGAATTTGTCAGCGGCGAGTTGCCGGCATAGCAGGCATGATCGAGTTCGAGCACTTCGCAGATGCCACGAAGATGCTGGACGACATCCAGATCGTCCTGAGAGAGCTTCCCAATGTCAACTGGCTCCCAAGCCATGTGTGACCTGAACTCCTGGTACGGATTATTGGCGGAGCCCGCGTGATGCCAACTATTCACACATGGCACTGCAGCGACCGGGCAGTCAGTTGTCGCTGGATACTAACACGGGAAGGTTGAACGGTTTCCAGATGGTTTTCAACTAAAAATTTTACCTTGGGTTAATCGGGTCGCGGTCGCGCACTGTCTTTCACCGAAAAACAATGAAACAGCCTGAATGCATCTTTTTCACTTTATCGCTGAACCATCTCCCGCAGCCGAGCAGTATTGGTGGCTTGCGCCAGGGTGGCCTGCTGTGGGATCAGTGGCGCGAAGTTATGGCTGCAAGAAAGGATGGGATGCGATGACGAGGGTCGAGAGATCGGGATTGCACGTGGATGGAAACCTTGCCGCCTTCATCGAGGATCAGGTCTTGCCCGGCACCGGACTGCCCGCAGAGCCCTTCTGGAAAGGATTCGCAGCACTGGTGCAGGATCTGACGCCGCGCAACCGCGCCCTCCTCGACACCCGTGCAGAGGTGCAGCGCAGCATCGATGCCTGGCATCTCGGCCGGCGCAATCAGCCGCATGACCGCGATGCCTACAAGGCCTTCCTCGAGGAGATCGAGTATCTGCTCCCCGAAGCGGCCCCGTTCCAGATCGCAACCGAAGGTGTCGATCCCGAAATCGCACAAGTCGCGGGCCCGCAACTGGTCGTGCCTATCACCAATGCGCGCTATGCGCTCAACGCGGCCAATGCGCGCTGGGGCAGCCTTTATGATGCGCTCTACGGCACCGATGCGATGGGCTCTGCGCCGCCGGCGGGGGGATATGAGCAGGGGCGCGGCGCGCGGGTAATCGCGCGGGCGCGCGTGTTTCTGGATGCCGCCTTCCCGCTGGCGGGGCACAGCCACGCCGATGCCCGGCTCTATCACGTCCGCAACAATGCGCTGATGGTGGATGGAAAGCCGCTGGAAGAGCCCGCGAAATTCGCAGGCTATCGTGGCGATCGCCGCGCGCCCGATGCCGTATATCTGGTCAATAACGGGCTTCATGTCGAGCTTGTGTTCAACCGCGCGCATCGGATCGGCGGGCGCGATCAGGCGGCGCTGGCCGATATCCGGGTCGAGGCGGCGCTCTCGGCGATCATGGATTGCGAGGATTCGGTTGCCTGCGTCGATGCCGAGGACAAACTGCTTGCCTATGCCAACTGGCTTGGGCTGATGAAGGGTGACCTCACCGCCGATCTCGAGAAGGGGGGCGCGACGATCACGCGCGCGCTTGCCCCGGATCTCGAGATCACGGCGCCCGATGGCACCCCGTCGCGGCTCAAGGGCCGTGCCCTGATGTGGGTGCGCAATGTCGGGCATCTGATGACCAATCCCGCCATCCTCGACCAATCCGGTGCCGAGATCTTCGAAGGGCTGATGGATGCCATGATCACCTCGGCCTGCGCGCTGCACGATCTGCGAAAGACCGACGCCCCGCGCAATTCGGAACACGGCTCGATATATATCGTGAAGCCCAAGATGCATGGCCCTGCCGAGGTCGCCTTCGCAGACGAGATCTTCTCGCGCGTCGAGGCGGTGCTGGGGCTCGCGACGAATACGATCAAGATGGGCGTGATGGACGAGGAGCGCCGCACCTCGGTCAATCTGCAGCAATGCATCCATGCCGCGCGCAACCGCGTCGCCTTCATCAACACCGGCTTCCTCGATCGGACGGGCGATGAGATCCACACCTCGATGGAAGCCGGCCCCTTTTCGCGCAAGGATTTCATCAAGCGCAAGGCATGGATCAAGGCCTATGAGGATCGCAATGTCGATATCGGGCTCGAGTGTGGGCTCAAGGGCCGGGCACAGATCGGCAAGGGCATGTGGGCAATGCCCGACTTGATGGCCGCGATGCTCGAGACGAAGATCGAGCATCCGAAAGCGGGTGCGAACACGGCCTGGGTGCCGTCCCCCACGGCAGCCGTTCTGCACAGCCTGCATTATCATCAGGTCAATGTGGCGGCAGTGCAGGGCAAGCTCGCGAAGGGTGGCCGCCGCGCGCATGTCGAGGCGTTGCTCGACATCCCGCTTGCGACTTTCCGCAAATGGACGCGCGATCAGATCATCCGGGAGGTTGAGAACAATGCCCAGGGGATCCTGGGCTATGTTGTCCGCTGGGTCGATCAGGGGGTTGGCTGTTCCAAGGTGCCCGATATCAACGATATCGGCCTGATGGAGGATCGTGCGACCTGTCGCATCTCGAGCCAGCATATCGCCAACTGGCTGCATCACGGTGTGGTCAGT
>SLKB01000308.1 GCA_007134805.1 Paracoccaceae bacterium | reverse complement strand
GCCGCAGGCGGAAGGCTCGCGCAAGGGCGGGCGCGGCTCATCCTTCCAGGCGGCGCGCGCGGGCCTGCATTTCTGGCCTACACGAATTACGATGTCCTGAAAGAATACAATATTTCCGACTCTTACGTTCTGGCAGTGGGGCATCTTTCTGATCGTCTGAGTGGCGCCGGCGCCCTGCGTGGGCAATGGCCCCGCGGCGATCGCGCGCTCACCCTCGCCGAGCGGCAGGACCTGCAACGTCGGCTGAACGCGCTTGGCCATGATACGGCCGGCGTGGACGGGCGCATCGGCCCCGCGACTGTCGCGGCCGTTCAGGCATGGCAGCGTGGGCGCGGCTTGCCACCCGACGGCTATGTCAATGCCACCTTGCTGGAGGCCTTGCGCAATTGATGCAGAGCTTCAGAAAAGACCATCAAGCCATTGTCTTTATGTAATCTTATGGGGTACCTGCCAGGTCGAGTCTGCGATATGCCTGCCCGTCAAGGGTCGGGATGCGCAGGTTCGGAAAGTCAGGCTCAGCCGGGGCACAATTGCTCAGAAGCCATGCCTTCGCCTCGATCCCGTCGGCGCCAGGCGGCACCCGGCCGAGGCTGCGACCGAGTGACAATAGCCCCCCGATGATCGCGGAGGCAGCCGATGTGCCCCCGAACCGGCAATAGAGTGACTGATACTCCTGCAGCTGCTTATCGGTGTCGATCGGATTGCCAGGCGTATAGCCCCCCTTGCCGGGAGCGTCGGTGCTGATCACCTGGAAGCCCGAGAAGACCGCGCTGCCATGGTCGGACGGAATGCCGAGCGGGTCGCGATCCTGGGCCGACAGATCAAGGCGCACTTCATCCGCGTCGAAGCGCTCTCCATCGCTGGAGGGGGCCCAGACGGTCAGGTCGCTTGCCGGCGAGAAGCAACAGGGCGCACCGCGGGCATTCACGGCCCCGACTGCGATCACACCATTGTCTTCCGAGGCGAGATTGGCCGGATAGATGCCGAACTCCTCGAACTCGTTTCCGGCCGCACAGACGACCGGGCGGCGCAACGAGATCTTGATGATCAATTCCGCGAGTTCCGCCCAGAGCGCGCGCTGCGCATCGGGCACTGGGCAGGGCGCGATCAGATCACCGAGGTTCCGCCCGCCGATGCTTCTGTTCGAGAGTTCTGGAACTGTCCGGAACGGGTCGGGGATGCCGCGCGGCAGGACGATCACATCGGCTCCGACCAGCTCGGCATAGAGGAAGGCGAGTACAAGCTGCTCGGGGTCGCTGTCAAAGCCGGTGGAGATCGGAATAAGCCGAGCAGACGGGTCGACACCGCAATAAGGCAGCGGCAATTGACCGTTCTGCGCAAGCGAGAAGACCTCGGGCGCGGCGGCCACACGGACCGGGCGCGCGCCGACAAGCCCGGCGATCGCGGTTCCATGCGCTGAGAATGCCGGCGCAGTCGCGGGCCGGACAGTCCCGATGCGCGGCATCTGGTCGGGTTCGAGGCGCGCGCGCAGCCGGTCGAGCAGGACCTTGCATTGCGGCAGCCCCGCAACCACTGGCTGCGCATCCCCGAGGGGGAGCGCGCCGAGCGGGCAGTCCGGGTCGCGCACCGGAAAGGCCCCGTCCCGGGTCGAGACCAGATCGAAGCACAACTCGTCCAGAATGGCGTCGCGCAGATTGGGATGCCCGATTGCCACCGAGGTGTCGATGATCGCGACCTTTGCGGGGCTCTTCACCTGCTCGGGGTGCCAGCCGAGCGGGGCATGGCTGCCCGAGAGCACGCCCAGCGCCACCAGATGCCAGAGCGCGTCATGTGATACGACACTTGCCTCGCTAGCCATTGCGCGCAACCTCCTGCGTCATTGCCACTCGGCCCTCGCCGCCAGCATGTTGTCTTCGAGAACCTCCTCGAGCACGGGCAGGAGCATCCGCGCAAGCGCATGCCCGGCCTGCGTGTCGCAGGCATAATGCACGCCCGCCCATTCCCGGTTCTCGGCAATCCGCCGCGCCGACAGGAAGAGTTGCCCACTGCCCGGGTGTTCCGGCAGGACGCGCGACATGATAAAGGCCACGGAAAAGGACTGGAAGGCATGATTGCTGGGATAGCTCGCATGCGCGGGCGCGGCGAGGAAAGGGCGCAGCCGCGGCTCGACCTGGTTGGGACGTGGCACATTCCAGCGCGCCTTGTAATAAAGGCCGATCTCGTCGGTCAGCGCGATCACGGTCAGCATGAGGGCAATCGTCGCATCATAGCCGCCATGGCTCTCGATGCCGAAAGGGCGCAGGTATCCCGAAAGTTCGAGCCTGGCCTCGCGCAGGATCTCGTCGCGGCGCCCTGCGGATTGCGGCAGCGACAGCAGATACTGCTTTTCCAGGAGATCAAGCGCCTGCGCCCGCAGCGTGGGAAGCCCGGGCGGAAGCGCGAGCGGCAGATCCTTCCAGTCGTCGCGCAACGCATGAAGCGCCGCGCGCTCGCGCCAGGGCTCCAGGATGTCGAAACCGTCGGTCCCGCTTCCCTGCAAGGCCCCAT
>SLKB01000306.1 GCA_007134805.1 Paracoccaceae bacterium | reverse complement strand
TTCACCGCATGATCCAGGCGTTTGCGCGACGACAGACACCGCTCAGGGCGAAAAATGCTTGTTCAACCGGCAAACTCAGGCGATCTTGACGTCAGGCAGCACGCCACTTGGGGAATGTCGGCTTAAGGCACAGTAGTGCCTCGCAGAAAATGCGTCCTTCCGGGAGCGACACTTGCACCGGGCCCGCTTCAGGGGTTGGACAGGTAGTCAGCCGAGACATATCCCGATATCGCCGGGGCGCGGCTGAGCGAGACGCGGCACCAGAGTTGGCCCACCTCCGTGACACAGCCACGCCGCGTGAGCACTGTGCCGTCGGGCAGCCCGAGGATCACATTGTAGCCAAGCCCGGGACCCGCGCGAAGCTTCAGAAGCTCCGCCCCCGCTCCCTGAACGACAGTGCGGCTCGCGTGGCCACCCGGCTCGCCTGCACAACCCGCAGCAAGCAGGATCGTGACAAGCGCGCAAGGGATGACATGACGCATGATCGCACCTTCAGGTTTGGGGCCATTGTTCTGGCGGGTAGGTTTGGGAGGTGACGCATAAATCCGTTCTTGGCAAGATCGAGAATACCTCCATCGCAAGAACTCGGCAGTTCTCAAGTCGCGTCCGCCGACTGCGCCGACGGCTCAGACCGTAAAAGCTTGCTCGGTTGGCAGAATCAGGCGAGGCTACTGTCAGTTGTGCAATGCTTGGGGAGGTCGCCTTTCCGGGCATGCAAATATCGGACCGGACTGGAAACGAAAGGGCTTCACATGTATCGAGTCGTCTCGACCACCTTCTTGACGCTTCTGACCGCGTTACCCGCAATGGGGCAGCAGGCATCTGATGTCATCGTTCCCGAACCAGAGACACAGGTCACGCAGGATTTTCCCGGGCTCTCGGAAGCGGGGATGGATGCGCTTGAGCAAAAGCGTGAGGGTCGTGCGGTCGAGGCCGAGAACTGGATGGTGAGCGCAGCAAATCCCTTGGCAGTGGAGGCAGGCGCGCGCATCCTGCGCGAAGGAGGAAACGCCGCGGATGCGATGGTTGCAGTGCAGGCGGTGCTGGGGCTGGTAGAGCCGCAATCCTCGGGTCTTGGCGGTGGCGCTTTCCTTGTCTGGTATGACGCCGGGAGTGGCGAGGTGACAACCCTTGATGCGCGCGAAACTGCACCTCTGGCTGCCGACCCGCGTTATTTTCTCGATGATGATGGCGAGCCGCTAAGCTTCATGACCGCTGTTGTCAGTGGCAGGTCAGTCGGCACACCCGGCACGCCACGGCTCATGGAAGAGGCGCATCGCAGGTGGGGTAAGACCAATTGGCGCGGTCTGTTCAGCGATGCCATCGTTCATGCCGAGGAAGGCTTCACGGTTTCCTCGCGGCTCGCGGACTCGGTCGAGGCGGCGGCTGAAAGCCTGGCCAGCTTTCCCGCCACGGCAGATTACTTTCTGCCCGGAGGCGCCCCTGTCACTGCGGGGGATACACTGACCAACCCGGACTATGCAGCGACGCTCGGCCAGATCGCGGCGCGCGGAGCCTCCGCCTTCTACACCGATGAAATCGCGGCCGATATCGTGGCCGCGACCCGAACCGACGCGCTCCCTGGCCTCCTGTCGATGACGGATCTGGCCCGGTATGAGGTCATCGAGCGGCCGGCAGTCTGCTATGACTACCGCGGCAATGCGGTGTGCGGCATGGGTCCGCCATCATCCGGCGCAGTGGCGATTGCGCAGATCCTGGGAATGCTCGAGCATTTCGATCTGGGCGACATGGACCCGCAAGACGCGGAAACACGGCGCCTGATGGGTGACGCCACCCGACTCGCCTTTGCTGATCGGGGTCGCTATCTTGCAGATATCGACTTTGTGCCCGTGCCGCTGGAAGGGTTGATCGATCGTGACTATCTTGCGGAGCGCGCCGAATTGCTGCGCGGCGATGATGCCTTGCCCGAAGTTTCAGCTGGCGAGCCCGCCTGGGATCATGCCCTGCGCTGGGGGGATGACCAGAGCGAGGAGCGCGCAGCGACATCGCATATCTCCATCGTGGATACGGACGGAAATGCGCTGTCGATGACCACCACGATTGAAAGCGGGTTTGGCTCGCGCATATTCGTCCGCGGGTTCCTTCTGAACAATGAATTGACGGATTTCTCGTTCCGCACCCATGCCGATGGCTGGCCGATCGCGAACAGGGTGGAACCCGGCAAGCGCCCCCGCTCTTCCATGTCGCCGACGATTGTGCTGCGTGACCAGGAGCCGGTGCTGACCATCGGCAGCCCGGGCGGCGCCACGATCATCGGCTTCACCGCACAGACGATCATCGCGCATCTGGACTGGGGGATGGATGTGCAGGAAGCCGTGATGATGCCGCATCTCGTCAACAGTTTTGGCACCTACCAGATCGAGGCCGGAACCTGGGCCGAGGATCTGGTGGAGGCGCTCTCAGATCTGGGGTTCCAGACGAATGTGACAGCACTCACATCGGGTCTGCACGCAATCTCGTTGGGCGATATGCTGAGAGGTGGTGCCGATCCCCGTCGTGAGGG
>SLKB01000135.1 GCA_007134805.1 Paracoccaceae bacterium | reverse complement strand
GGTGCGGATCGCAATGTCGCCAGTGTGCGTATCCAGGCACAGGAAGGCGCCGAGGCGATCACCCCCGACCAGATCAGTGCAGTCCGCGAAGCGTTGCAGGGTGTCGATTCGACCTTGAGCTTTGCTGCGGTCGACTCGGTCGGCCCCAAGGTCTCGGGCGAGCTTATCCGCTCGGCGATCATCTCGATCGTGCTCGCGCTGGCGGCGGTGCTTTTCTACATCTGGCTGCGCTTCGAGTGGCAATTCTCGGTCGGCGCTGTTGCGGCGCTTGTGCATGATGTGGTGCTGACCATCGGGATCTTCTCGGTGCTGCAGATCCGCTTCGATCTGGCGATCATTGCGGCCCTTCTGACCATCGTGGGGTATTCGCTCAACGACACAGTGGTGGTCTTCGACCGGGTGCGCGAGAACCTGATCAAATACAAGAAGCGCCCCCTCAAGGAGGTCATGACGCTGTCGATCAACGAGACGCTCTCGCGCACGGTGATGACCTCGGTCACGACCTTGCTCGCGCTCATCTCGCTCTTCGTGCTGGGCGGTGACGTGATCCGGGGCTTTGTCTTCGCGATGATCTGGGGCGTGATCGTGGGGACGTATTCGTCAATCTTTGTCGCGTCCTCGGTCTTGCTCTATCTTGGGGTCAAGCGGGACTGGTCGAAATCCTCTGGCGATGCGGCCGGCACCCGCTTCGGAGTCAAGGAGGGCTGAGATGCATCTTTCCGAGATCGATTTCGGGGCCGCCCGGCCGATCGAAGGCTATGGGCCGGATTTCTTCAGACTTGGCGGCGAGGCACATACCGCGCCGCTACTTGTCGTCGCGGGCGAGGTGCGCGCCTGGGCGGGCTATCATGATGTTGCGCCGCTGCTTGCGCTTGCGGGAAAGGTCGACGTGCTGTTCATCGGGACGGGCGGTACGATCGCCCATCTCCCCGAGGATCTGCGCGAGACACTCGAGAGCGCCGGCATCGGCGCCGAAATCATGGACAGCCCGGCCGCCTGCCGCACCTATAATGTGCTTCTCGCCGAAGAGCGGCGCGTCGCGCTGGCCGTCTTGCCAGTCGGCTGAGCCGGGACACGAGACCCGCGCGCAAGGGAAAAAAGGGGGCGGGCCGGCCATGGGCCTGAGCGTCGAGAGCCTGGCCTGCGATCGTGGTGGCATCCCGCTGCTGGAGGATGTGAGCTTCGCACTTGCCGAAGGGGAGGCGCTGGTGCTGCGTGGCCCCAATGGCTGCGGCAAGACCACGCTCTTGCGCTGCATCGCCGGCCTGCAGCCCGTGCGCGCCGGGAATATGCGCCATCCCCCTGACGGGCTCGCTTACGCGGCGCATGCGGATGGGATCAAGGCAAGCCTGACAGTTGCCGAGAACCTCGAATTCTGGGCCGCAATTCATGGCGGCGGGGATGTGTCCGCCGCGCTTGCGAAGATGAACCTGACCGATCTGGCCAGCCGCTTCGCACAGAACCTCTCGGCCGGCCAGAAACGGCGGCTGGGACTTGCGCGCCTTCTCGTGACAGCGCGGCCGATCTGGATCCTTGACGAACCGACAGTCTCGCTTGATGCAGAATCGGTGATGCTCTTTGCCGGGGTCGTGCGGGCGCATCTCGCGCAAGGCGGGATCGCATTGATTGCAACCCATATCGACCTTGGCCTGTCCGAGGCCGCAAGCCTCGATCTGACGCGGTTCAAGGCAAGGCCACGCGCGCCCGAGCCCGGCAGCTTCGACGAGGCCTTCCTGTGAGGGCGCTTCTCCTGCGGGATTTGCGCCTTGCCTTTCGCGCGGGGGGCGGCTTTGGCCTGGGGCTTGCGTTCTTCCTGATCCTCGCAGTGCTGGTGCCACTGGGTGTCGGGCCAGAGCCCGCGACGCTGGCGCTGATCGCGCCGGGGATTCTCTGGGTGGGGGCGTTGCTCGCGTGTCTCCTGTCGCTTGACCGGATCTTCGCGCTGGATTTCGAGGACGGCTCGCTCGATCTTCTGGCGACGGCGCCAGTGCCGCTCGAAGGGGTGGTCAGCATCAAGGCGCTGGCGCATTGGCTGACAACCGGGCTGCCGTTGGTGCTGATCTCGCCGCTGCTGGGGCTGCTTCTGTTCCTCCCGCGCGAGGCCTATGGCTGGTTGATCCTGTCGCTCGCCGTGGGGACGCCCGCGCTTTCGGTGATCGGAACCTTTGGTGCCGCGCTGACGGTCGGGGTGAAACGCGGCGGGCTGCTGCTGTCGCTTCTGGTGCTGCCGCTCTACATTCCGACGCTTATCTTCGGGGCCGAGATCGTCGCGCGCGGCGCGCAGGGGCTGTCAGTCGCAACACCGCTGGCGCTTCTGGGCGGGATCACCGCAGGTGCTGTGGCATTGTTACCCTTTGCCTCGAGCGCGGTCTTGCGGATAAATCTTCGGTGAAAGGTCAACCTGCGCACTTGAGGGCGCAGGGGTGGGGGGCTAGGACACACTCATGGGATCTGTCTGGGAATATGCAAACCCGCTGAAATTCATGCGCACGACAGACTGGCTCTTGCCGGTCGTGGCCTGGGC
>SLKB01000325.1 GCA_007134805.1 Paracoccaceae bacterium | reverse complement strand
CCCATATTGCCCGTGTCGAAATCGGTATCGGTGTTCCAGGCGGCCTCTTCGGCATCCACCTCGAAGCTCACCTTGTTGATCTTGTCGCTGAACTTGACATTGTCGAAGACAAAGAATTCGGCCTCCGGGCCGAAATAGGACACATCGCCGATACCGGTCGACTTCAGATAGGCCTCGGCCTTCTCGGCGGTGCCGCGCGGATCGCGCTCGTAGGGCTCGTTGGTGTCGGGTTCTACGATCGAGGCATGGATCGCAAGGGTTTTCTCGGCGTAGAACGGATCGATATAGGCGCTGTTATAATCGAAGACGAGCTTCATGTCCGAGGCCTCGATCCCCTTCCAGCCTGGAACGGAAGAGCCATCGAACATGAACCCTTCCTCGAGGAAGTCCTCATCCACCAGATCCCGGATGATGGTCACATGCAACATCCGCCCGCGCGGGTCGACGAAGCGTATGTCGAGATAGGCAACATCTTCGTCTTGCATAATCTTGAGAACGTCAGCTGAACTCATCGCTTTTTCCTTTTGAGTTTGAGTGTGGTCTCGGGACAAGCCCCGTTGGGATGGCACTTTTGGCTGAATGCCTGCCGCTGGCGCCTTACAGCGCGTCGTCGCCTGTCTCGCCAGTGCGGATGCGGATGGCCTGTTCGACCGGCGTGACAAAAATCTTGCCATCACCGATCTTGTCCGTGCGGGCGGCGGCGATTATCGCTTCAAGCGCCGCGTCGACCTGGTCATCGGAGAGCACGACCTCGATTTTGACCTTGGGCAGAAAATCGACGACATATTCGGCACCGCGATAGAGTTCGGTATGCCCTTTCTGGCGCCCGAAACCCTTGACCTCGATGACCGAAAGGCCCTGCACCCCGATGTCCTGCAAGGCTTCCTTGACTTCATCAAGCTTGAACGGCTTGATGATGGCCTCGATCTTCTTCATCCCCTGTCCCCTCGTGCTGTCCCAGTGGTTTTCCAGATCCTCCCCGTTCAGATCATCTTCGTGCGGGGGGAACAATCTGATAGAAGACCGCCATGCTGGCCGATGCAAGCGAAAGCGCAAAGTCGCACAATTAATAGGCAAACAGGGCAAAATATGATCGATAATAGAAGTGGGGGCGCATGGATCTGTCTGAAATCCTATCACCTGCACAAATGCGCGCCATTGAGGCAGCAGCCATCGAGTCGCGCCATGTGACAGGCCTCGAATTGATGGAGCGCGCAGGGAAGGGCGCTGTCGCGGCGATCGCGGCGCAGTGGCCGGGGCTCGGGCACAGCGGTGGGCGCGCGCTGGTGCTTTGCGGGCCGGGCAATAACGGCGGAGACGGCTTTGTCGTGGCGCGGCTTCTGCAGGAGCGCGGCTGGTCGGTCGCGCTGCATCTGTTGGGCACGGTTGAGAAATTGTCCCCGGATGCGCGCGTCAATGCCAAGCGCTGGCTGGCCAGGGGGGGGACCATCGCACCGCTTGATGTGGACAGCCTGACCCATGCCCCGGATGCCGATATGCTGGTCGATGCGCTTTTCGGCACCGGGCTTGCGCGCGAACTTGGAGGTCCAGTCGCCACGCTGGCGGAAGGTCAGGCAAAGGACGCGCCTCTGGTTGCGCGCACGGTTGCGCTCGATATTCCGTCGGGCCTGTGCGCGCGGACAGGTCGCGCGCTTGGCGCGGCGTTTCGTGCGGCGCTGACGGTGGCATTCCACCGCGCCAAGACAGGCCATTACCTGCGCGAGGCGCCGCAATATTGTGGTAATCTGGCGATCGTGGGGATCGGCCTGCGCGCGGAATGCAAGGCGGCGCTGCGTCTGACAAGGCCGCGCCTGCGACATAAGGCAGTGCTGGCGCATAAATACAGCCACGGGCATGCGCTCGTCCTTGCAGGACATGTGGGCAAGGCGGGCGCGGCGCGTCTTGCGGCGCGGGGCACGCTCCGGATCGGAGCAGGCCTCGTGACCCTGTGCTGCCCGCCTGCGGGATTGCTCGAGAACGCGGCCCATCTTGACGCGATCATGCTGCGGGCGCTGCGCAATGAGGTGGATCTGGCCGAGATCCTGCAAGACGGACGGATCGCGGCCCTTTGCCTTGGCCCCGGGATGGGAACGGCCCCGCGCGAGGCAGCGCTCGTGCAAGCGGCGCTTGACAGCGCCGTGCCGCTGGTGCTCGACGCAGATGCCCTGAGCCTTCTGGCTGCCGATCCTGCGCTGCGTGATCGCCTCCATGCGGGCTGTGTCGTAACGCCGCATATGGGGGAATTCGCGCGCCTCTGCCCCGGGCTTGCGTCTGAACTCGCCTCCGGAGGACGGACCCGGATCGAGATCGTCCAGG
The DNA here is from genome assembly GCA_007134805.1 of Paracoccaceae bacterium. GTDB lineage: Bacteria > Pseudomonadota > Alphaproteobacteria > Rhodobacterales > Rhodobacteraceae > Roseinatronobacter. Next base: position 7,921 of record SLKB01000325.1, on the reverse strand, counting down.
ATGCGGCCCGTATGCTCGGGTGTTCGGTGCTTCTGAAAGGGGCGGCGACTGTGATCGCGAGCCCCTCGGGCGAGCTTGCGTTGAATTCCGCGCTCTATGATCGCGCGGCCCCTTGGCTTGCAACCGCCGGCGCGGGTGATGTGCTGGCCGGGATAATCACGGGCCTGATCGCACAAGGCGCCTCTCCGTTCGAGGCGGCCTGTTCCGCTGCGTGGTTGCATGTCGAGGCTGCGCGCCAGATCGGACCGGGGCTGATCGCCGAAGATCTCGCGGAACAACTGCCCGCAATTCTGCGCCGGGCATCCGATCCTGCGCCCTAGCGCGCCCCCGGCACCAGGGCGCGCAGGCGATTTGCAAGAACGATCCGATCCTCGTCGCAGCCGAGCTGGTAGAGCCGCGTTGCGCGGCGCATCCCGGCCCTGATCTGTACGCCATCCACAAAGGTGCGCGCAGGGGCCATCACCGGGCCATCGAACAGGATATGGCTGCGCCAATCGCCAAGAAGCAATTCCTGCCCTGCGCCGACGATCAGCGTGCTTTCCAGATCGCTGGCAGACCCCGGTGAGAGCAGGACAAGCGTGTCGGCTGGCGCCAGCGCGCATTTCAGCGATCGCAACTCGACGATCTGCCCATCCGCATCGCGCAAGAGATCCCCGGCTTGCAAATGCTCGACCGGGCGTGCGCCCCAGACAGTCGCGATCCGTGTCCCGGGCGCAAAGCCGATCGGGCAAGCCCGGTGCGGCAGAGGTGGGGCGGGAACGGGTGCGCGAAGCGTCGGGACAAGCGAAAACTGTGAAGGCTGCATGATCGAACTCTCCTGACGCAACTGTGACTCGAAAAAGTAACATCAGGGTAAACGCGGGCCTGTCAGATCGGAGCAGGGCGCTGCCGCGGCTCTCGCATTTGGCTGCCCCGCGATTTCCTCTCGCATCGCGATCGGCGATTTGCTAGATGCGGCGGCGATGCGGGTGTGGCGAAATTGGCAGACGCACCAGATTTAGGTTCTGGCGCCGCAAGGCGTGGGGGTTCAAGTCCCTCCACCCGCACCATCCCGGATCCTGTCTCGAATCGGGCTTGATCCTGCAAGTTGTGCATCATAGGAAGGCGCAAATACTTCCAGGCCGCCCCCGGTAGCGGCCTGTCATTCATATGAGGATGTCCATGCAAGTGACCGAGACGCTGAACGAAGGCCTGAAGCGCGGCTATACCATCACTGTGACCGCGGCCGAGCTCGATGCGAAGGTCGACGAAAAACTCGTCGAGGCGCAGCCTGAAATCGAGATGAAGGGCTTTCGCAAGGGCAAGGTTCCGATGGCACTGCTCAAGAAGCAGTTCGGCCAGAGGCTTCTGGGTGAGGCCATGCAGGACGCGGTCGATGGGGCGATGAACAAGCATTTCGAGGACAGCGGCGATCGCCCGGCGCTCCAGCCCGAAGTCAAGATGACCAATGAGGACTGGAAAGAAGGCGATGATGTCGTTGTCGCGCTGAATTACGAGGCGCTGCCAGAGATCGAAGCCCCTGATTTCAGTGACATCGCGCTCGAAAAATTGGTCGTCAAGGCCGATGACGCCGCCGTGCAGGAAGCGCTCGAGAACCTCGCGAAATCCGCGCAGAACTTCAATGACAAGGATGGCGCTGCGGAAGAGGGTGATCAGGTCGTGATCGACTTCCTCGGCAAGATCGATGATGAGCCATTCGACGGCGGCAAGGCAGAGGATTTCCCGCTTGTGCTCGGCTCTGGCCAGTTCATTCCCGGATTTGAGGAGCAACTCAAGGGCGTGACGGCCGGCACCGAGACGACGGTCACTGTCAGTTTTCCGGACGAATACGGTGCAGCTCATCTGGCCGGCAAGGAGGCGAGTTTCGACTGCACGATCAAGGCCGTGAAAGCCCCGGCCGAGGCGGCAATCGATGATGATCTGGCCAAACAGTTCGGCGCCGAGGATCTCGACGCGCTCAAGAGCCAGATCACCGAGCGCCTCGAGGCGGAATACGCCCAAGCCTCGCGCGCTGTGCTCAAGCGCGGGCTGCTCGATGCGCTCGATGCGAAAGTCGATTTCGACCTGCCCCCGTCCCTTGTCGAAGCGGAAAGCAAGCAGATCGCGCATCAACTCTGGCATGAAGAGAACAAGGACACTGCGCCTGACGATCACAGCCATGGTGACATCCAGACAACCGAGGAAAGCGATCGCCTTGCGCGGCGTCGCGTGAAGCTGGGCCTGCTGCTCGCCGATATCGGGCAGAAGGCCGAAGTCACGGTCACGGATCAGGAACTGACGCAGGCGGTCATCGCGCAGGCGAGGCAGTATCCGGGGCAGGAGCGCGCCTTTTTCGACTTCATCCAGAAGAACCAGCAGATGCAGCAGCAATTGCGCGCGCCGATCTTCGAGGACAAGGTCGTCGATCATCTACTTGAAAGTGTCAGCTTGACCGAGAAGGAAGTCGACAAGGACGCGCTTCAGAAATCTGTCGAGGCGCTCGAAGACGACGCCTGACACGCGCTCTGGTGCACGGAAAAGGGCGGCCTCACCAGTGAGGCCGCCCTTCGCATTCCAGTAGATCCGGTCGGATCACGCGCCTCGGGCAATTGCCGCGACCCCGGTGCGCGCCACTTCGATCAGCCCCAGCGGGCGCATCAATTCGGCAAAGGCGTCGACCTTGTCTGGCGTCCCGGTCATCTCGAAGACAAAACTTTCGAGCGTGGAATCGACCACATTCGCGCGGAAGATCTCGGCAAGGCGCAGCGCTTCGATGCGCGGCTCGCCCTTCCCATGCACCTTGAAGAGCGCGAGTTCGCGCTGAACCGATGGCCCCTCGACCGTGAGGTCATGCACTTCATGGACGGAATACATCCGCTCCAGCTGCGCGCGGATCTGGCCGATGACCTGCGGTGTGCCAGAGGTCACGATGGTGATCCTCGAGCGGTGGCCCTGGTGGTCGACCTCGGCCACGGTCAGACTGTCGATATTGTATCCGCGCGCGGAAAAGAGGCCGATCACGCGTGCCAGCACGCCGGATTCGTTATCGACGATCACTGCAAGCGTGTGGCTCTCGATCACCTCGGCATTCGGGTCGCGCAGGTCATAGGCCGAATGCTTGGACGAACCTTTCTGAATTTTCAGGGGGGACATTTCAAGAGACCCTACACTGCGGCGTTTCACGAAGTCGGCCCTGAACGTGCGTCGGACCAGGCGATATCAGGGCCGAGGGAGTGTGGCGCACCCCGACATGGCAAGCTGCCGATATCCCCGCAGCTCTGGCGTTGAACGTCCCTGCCGCCACAGCGGTAGGACCCTCAGGCGCTGCGCCCGTCTTGCGCATCACACCAGCACCGCGCCAGCTTTGCCGATCACGCCCTGGGTTTCCGCCTCGCCGAGGATCATGTCGTTATGCGCATTGCCCGACGGGATCATCGGGAAGCAGTTCTCATGTTTCTCCACGAGGCAATCGAAGATCACCGGCCCGTCATAGGCCAGCATCTCGCGGATCGCATCATCGAGATCGGCCTCATTGTCGCAGCGGATGCCCTTGCAGCCGAAGGCCTCGGCGAGTTTCACGAAATCTGGCAGCGCTTCGGACCAGCTATGCGAGTAGCGCTCGCCATGCAGCAATTCCTGCCACTGGCGCACCATGCCGAGGCGCTCATTGTTCATGATGAACTGCTTGACCGGCGCGCGATACTGGATCGCAGTACCCATTTCCTGCATGTTCATGAGCCATGACGCTTCACCCGCGACATTGATCACCAGCGCGTCCGGATGCGCGATCTGCACGCCGACCGAGGCCGGCAGACCGTACCCCATGGTCCCGAGTCCGCCGCTGGTCATCCAGCGATTGGGATCTTCGAAACCAAGATACTGCGCCGCCCACATCTGGTGCTGGCCCACTTCGGTGGTGATGTAGCGATCCATCCCCTTGGTCAGCGCCTCGAGCCGGACCATGGCATGTTGCGGCCGGATGCTGCCTTGCGAGGGTTTGTAGGCTAGGCAATCGACAGCGCGCCATTCCTCGATCTGCTTCCACCATTTGTTGACCGCCTCGCGGTTGACCTTGCGGCCGCGCGATTTCCAGATCTTGAGCAGGTCTTCGAGCACATGCGCGACATCGCCGATGATCGGAACATCAGTGCGGATCACCTTGTTGATCGAGGACGGGTCGATATCGATATGCGCCTTTTTCGACTCCGGGCTGAAAGCATTGATCCGCCCGGTGATCCGGTCGTCGAATCGCGCGCCGATATTGATCATCAGGTCGCAATCATGCATGGCCCAGTTCGCCTCATAGGTGCCATGCATGCCCAGCATTCCCAGCCAGGATTTGCCCGATGCCGGATACGCGCCGAGCCCCATCAGCGTCGAGGTGATCGGAAACCCGGTCGCATCCACCAATTCACGCAAGAGCTGGCTCGCCCCCGGGCCGGAATTGATCACGCCACCGCCTGTGTAGAAGACCGGCCGCTCTGCGCTTTCGATGAGGTCTACAAGCCGGGTGATCTCGGCTATATCGCCCTTGACGCGCGGGCGGTAATGCTCGGTTGGCGCCTTCGGTTTTTCGCAATAGCGCCCTTCCGCGAATTGCACGTCCTTTGGAATATCGACGAGCACCGGCCCCGGCCGCCCCGCGGTCGCGACGTGGAAGGCCTGGTGGATCGTCTCGGCGAGCTTGTCGGTTTCCTTGACCAGCCAGTTCATCTTGGTGCAGGAGCGCGTGATGCCGACCGTGTCCCCTTCCTGGAACGCGTCAGAGCCGATCATGAAGGTCGGCACCTGACCCGAGAGCACGACGATCGGGATCGAATCCATCAGCGCATCGACGATGCCGGTCACGACATTTGTCGCCCCCGGGCCCGAGGTGACCAGAACGACCCCGGGCTTGCCGGTCGAGCGTGCATAGCCCTCAGCCGCGTGGATCGCACCCTGTTCGTGCCGCACGAGGATGTGGCGGATGTCGTTTTGCTGGAAGATCTCGTCATAGATCGGGAGCACCGCGCCCCCCGGATAGCCGAATACGACCTCGACGCCCTGATCCCTGAGGGCCTGCACCACCATTCGGGCTCCGGTCATCTGACGTGTCATTCCATGCTCCATTTCAGCAACATCCACAGACTGCATTAGCGCGGCATTCGGCAACAAAAAAGCCCCCGTCATCTTCGGGGGCGCATGGGATCCTTTGCTGGGACAACCGTTACCGGCCCATGCGCGTCCTCTCTACTACGATTACGAGATCTGATTGCATTGTTACCCACCGCTTCTTTCGAGGGGAAAGTAAGCCTGCGAACGGCTGGCGTCAATGCGAAAAAAAGCGGCGTTGCGCGGCGAGCGCGGTTTCTTTGCATTTGTTTCGCAGTCACAATCCATCCTGTGCGAAGGACTGCGCATCCTGCACCGCGATGTCGCAACAGACATGGCACTGTCAGTCATCGCCGCGCGCGTGTGCACTTGTTCTACGTCAGGAGGTCAGGATGCCCCGCGAGATCGGCCCGCTGCTCTGACCGGTTGGACCTGCGCGCTTCCCACGACCTGTGCCGAACGACCGGAAGCACGGGGATTCTCTGGCCCGTGATGATGCCCAGCATGATGCGGTGCTGCCCGTTGCCCAGCTTGATCAGACTGCCATCAGATCCGATGCAGACCACCACTGGTATTCCGGTGATGCGGAAACCTTCGCGTCTTACGCGTTCGATCAAATTGTCGGCACGTCTGCAGCGCTTCAGGATATCTGCGGGTTGGCGACATCCGTTCCAGGCTTCGGTGCCAGCCTCGACACGTTCCATCACCGATCTGTAGAACTCGGTTTCCTCCCATGACGTCTCGCGATGCCACCGACCAGAGAGTGCCTGGAAAAGAAGCCTCGTCTGCGGAATGTAAGGGCGCGTCCGCTGATCCCAATCGCCCCCCTCGACCATACCGATCGCGCGCTTCTTGCAGAACATACCATAGCGCAAGGGTGCGAGATGATTGCCTTGCTGCAAGGAGTTGCGCGGCAGGCCCTGTGTGATGGTCGCGGCGTCTACCCAGATCTGACGAAAAGGATTACCCTGAACCACTGCCTCTGGATGCGCAATGCGATACCATTGCAAACGCAAGCGTTGGCCCAGATACGGCAACAAGGACAACTCCCTCCGGTAGAAAAGGATTGTTTGGAGTTAGGTTCAGGTTGAGGCCGCACTCCTATATTGGTTCCCTTCATAGAGCAAGATAAACAGCCGCATCCCCCAAACCTTGCGCCCCTTGCGTTGCGGTGGTCTATTGGTTGTGGAGACACCCCAAGAAGAATCGAGCAGCCCATGTCCGACCTGTTGCAGAACACTGAGAGCTATGATGCCTCCTCGATCGAGGTCCTGGAGGGCCTGGAGCCTGTGCGCAAGCGTCCCGGCATGTATATCGGCGGCACGGATGAGCGTGCGCTGCACCACCTTGTTGCCGAAGTCCTGGACAACTCCATGGACGAGGCCGTGGCGGGCCACGCTACCCGCATCGAGGTTGAGCTTCATTCCGACCACTCCATCACGATCCGCGACAACGGCCGTGGCATCCCGATCGATCCGCATCCCAAGTTCCCCGATAAATCCGCACTCGAGGTGATCCTGTGCACGCTGCATGCGGGCGGCAAGTTCTCGGGCAAGGCCTATCAGACCTCGGGCGGTCTGCACGGGGTGGGCGCCTCGGTCGTCAATGCGCTTTCGGATCATCTGCGGGTCGAGGTCGCGCGCAACCGGGAACTTTACGCGCAGGAGTTTTCGCGCGGCATTCCTCAAGGCCCGGTCGCCAAGATCGGCCCTGCGCCCAACCGGCGCGGCACCTCGGTCACCTTTCACCCCGATCCCGAGATCTTCGGCGCGCTGAAGCTCAAGCCCGCGCGGCTGTTGAAAATGGTCCGGTCCAAGGCCTACCTCTTCTCGGGCGTCGAGATCCGCTGGAAATCGGCCGTCGATGATGGCGAAACACCGCGAGAGGCGAGTTTTCACTTTCCCGGTGGGCTGGCCGATTACCTGGGCGAGCAACTCAACGGCTCGGTGACCTATGCCGACCGGCCCTTCGCGGGCAAGGTCAGCTTTCAGGAGAAATTCGCCCAGCCCGGCTCGGTCGAATGGGCGATCAACTGGACGCCCGCGCGCGACGGTTTCGTGCAGAGCTACTGCAACACCGTCCCCACGCCCGAAGGTGGCACGCATGAGGCGGGCTTCTGGGCGGCTGTGCTCAAGGGCATTCGCGCCTATGGTGAGTTGGCCTCCAACAAGAAAGCGGCCCAGATCACGCGCGAGGATATGGCCGCGGGCGGCTGCGCGCTCGTGTCCTGCTTCATCCGGGAGCCCGAATTCGTGGGCCAGACCAAGGACCGGCTGGCCACGACCGAGGCCGCGCGCATGGTTGAAGGCGCGGTGCGCGACCATTTCGACAACTGGCTCGCCGCCGACCCCAAGGCCGCGGGCGCGATCCTCGACTTCCTCGTGCTGCGCGCCGAGGAACGCCTGCGCCGTCGGCAGGAAAAGGAGACGAGCCGCAAGACCGCCACCAAGAAGCTGCGGCTTCCGGGCAAGCTTGTGGATTGCTCGGCCACCAACCGCGCGGGCACGGAACTGTTCATCGTCGAGGGCGACAGTGCGGGCGGCTCGGCCAAGATGGGCCGGGACCGGCGCACGCAGGCGCTTTTGCCGCTGCGGGGCAAGATCCTTAACGTGCTCGGCGCTGCGTCCAACAAGCTGGGCCAGAACGCCGAGATCAACGATCTGTGCCAGGCGATGGGGGTGGGCCTCGGGTCGAAATTCCGCCTTGATGATCTGCGGTATGACAAGATCATCATCATGACCGATGCCGATGTCGATGGCGCGCATATCGCCGCACTGCTGATGACCTTCTTCTTCACCCAGATGCGGCCCATGATCGATGCGGGCCACTTGTATCTGGCCTGCCCGCCGCT
>SLKB01000335.1 GCA_007134805.1 Paracoccaceae bacterium | reverse complement strand
TGCGCTCAGCGCGGTGTGATCCGGTAGGTGCTGCGATGTTCCCACGCCGCGCCGGGGCGCAGGATCGCATCGGGAAACTGCGCGTGATTGGGCGCATCGGGCCAGGCCTGCGCCTCGAGCGCGAGCCCGGCAAACGCGCCATAGCGCCGCCCGCCCAGGCCCGGATAGCCCTCTGTCGGGATATAGGCCGCATTGTAGACCTGCAGGCCGGGCTGCGTGGTTGCAAGCTCCATGGACGCACCGCTCAGGCGACTCTCCAGCCGCGCGACAGGGCGCAGCGGCGTCCAGGGCGCGGTGGCGAGGCAGAAATTATGGTCGATGGGAGCGTCAATGACCCCGCGCGCCTGGCGAAAATCCAGGCCCGTGCCCGCGACCGAGGCCAGCGCGCCCGTCGGGATCAGATCGTCATCGACCGCGAGCACATGCTCGGCCGCCACATGCAGCCGGTGATGCGCCAGATCGCCCGCGTCATCGAGCGTGAAGAAGCCGTGATGGGCAAAGCTGCAGGGCGTCGCGCGATCGGCGGTTGCGTGCAGATCGAAGGCGAGCACCCCGTCGCCAGGAAGCGCGATATCGCAGGTGACACGCAGATGGCCCGGAAAGCCCATCGCGCCGTCGGCCATCTCGAGGCTGAGCCGCGCGCGGTCGGGTTCATGCGCATCAACCTGCCAGATCTGCGCCGAACTGCCCTCCGGCCCACCATGGAGCGTGTGGCGGTCCCGGAAGTTCAGCGCGGTCTGGAAGCTGGCGCCATCGAGCGTGAACTGTCCTCGCGCGATCCGGTTGGCGAAGCGGCCCACGATCGCGCCGAAATACTGCATCGGCCCCAGATAGGGCGCGAGCGTCTCGGCGCCGAGCACCAGCGGAAAGGGCAGCGCGTCATGGCGCAGATCCTGCACGATGGCGCCGAGCGTCAGAAGGCTCAGCCGCAACCCGCCGCCGCGCAAGGCGAGCCGGTGCACCGGCGCGCCCGATTTGGTCTCGCCAAAAATCTCTGCCTTGCGCATCGCTGCCCCGCCGCCGCTGATCTGCGCGCGAGCCTAGCAGCCGGGCAGCGGCGCGAAAAGCCTCTGCCCGGCGTCGTGTGGTGGGGGGGCGTCAGGCCAGTTGGCGCGATCGGTCAGAGTGGCCCTTGCCTGGCCCTGACTTGCGGCCAGCCCCGCCCTGCTTGTGGCGCGGCTTGCTGCGCGCGCCATCCTGCGGCGCGGCTGCGCGGGCAGGCCGGGGTCCGGAGCGGCCCCCTCCTGGTCCGCGCTTGCGTGCCGCTGCGCGCGCAGGGCCCGCAAGATCGCGCGCCCAGGGGCTGCCGCCCGCCACGGTGAGGTCGATATTCATCAGCTTCTCGATCGCGCGCAGATCCTCCATCTCGGCCGGCGCGCAGAAGGCCAGCGCGCGCCCGGAAGCGCCTGCGCGCGCTGTCCGCCCGATCCGGTGGACATAGTTCTCGGGCACTTCCGGCAGGTCGAAATTGTAGACATGGCGCATGTCGGGAATGTCGATCCCGCGCGCGGCAACATCGGTCGCGACCAGCACCTTGACGCGCCCGTCGCGGAAAGCGGCGAGCGTGCGCTCGCGCTGACCCTGGCTCTTGTTGCCATGGATCGACCCGGCCGCGATGCCCCAGTCATTGAGCAGTTTCATCAGCTTCTCTGCGCCATGCTTGGTGCGCGAGAAGACGAGCGCCAGATCCTCGGGGTGCTCCTTGAGATAGCCTTCGAGCAGGCGCGCCTTGTCGCCCTGGCTCACGAAATGCACCGACTGGTCGATCTTGTCGGCGGGCCGGCCCGAGGTGGAAACCTGGATCCGCTCGGGACGGTCGAGATAGGCTTGCGCGATCTCGTTCATCTGCTTCGCCATGGTGGCCGAGAACATCAGCGTCTGACGCTCGCGCGGCAGCAGCGTCGCGATCTTGCGCAGCGCATGGATGAAGCCCAGATCGAGCATCTGGTCGGCCTCGTCCAGCACCAGGATCCGGGTCTGCGACAGGCTCAGTGCGCCGCGCTCCAGAAGGTCCAGCAGACGGCCCGGGGTGGCGACCAGAATATCGGTCCCGCGGGCGAGTTTCTGGATCTGCGGGCGCAGCCCTGCGCCGCCGACGACCCGCTGCACCTTGAGGGGCGTCTTGCGGGCGAACTCGTCAAGCGTCACGGCGATCTGGTTGACCAGCTCGCGCGTGGGCGCAAGGATCAGCGCGCTTGCCGATTTGGGGGCGGGGCGATCAGCGCTCAGCAGCGCATGCATCACCGGCAGCCCGAAAGCGAGCGTCTTGCCCGTCCCGGTCTGCGCGAGACCCAGAATGTCGCGGCCCTGCATGATCATCGGGATCGCGCGGGCCTGAATCGGGGTGGGGGTGCCAAGGCCCTGGGCTTCAAGCCCGCTCATCAGCACCGGACGCAGCCCGAACATCGAAAAATCAGTCAAAATAAGTCCTCTCACGGCCTGCTCACGCAGGCGCAATGGCCCAGGCCATGCCGGGGCGGGTTTGGGGGCGCAGTTTTCATGCGCCGCCCCCCACGCGTGATGTCGGGAAGCTTGTGGCGGGCATCATGCCCTTGCCGCAAGATCGAACATGCTCACGCGGCACATTGCGGCTACCCCGCACATGACGGTCGCGCCCTTGGAAGTCAAGCCCCTAGCGCGCGTCCTCGTCGCGCAGGGGCTTGGGCTTGTCGTCATATTGCGGGTCAAGGATCCGGCGGCTGTCGCCTTCGGGGTCGTCATACATGCCCTTGCGCAATGTCCAGATAAAGGCCGCAAGCCCCATCAGCCCCAGAAACAGCGACACCGGGATCAGGATTGCCAGAACTTCCATCGCGCCCTCCCTTACTTCAACCGCATCGCGTTCAGCGACACTGTGACCGAAGAGACCGACATGATCAACGCCGCCCAGAGCGGGGTCGCAAAACCGAACAGCGCAATCGGCACGAAGACGATGTTATAAAGCCCCGATTGCCAGAAATTCTCGCGGATGCGGCGGGTCGACAGGCGGGCAATGCGGATCGCATCCGCGATCGGGCCGATATCGCGGCCCAGAAGCACCATGTCCGACGCGGCGCGCGCCGCATCGAGCGCCGAGGCCGGCGAGATCGACACATGCGCGGCCGTCAGCGCGACCGTGTCATTCAGCCCGTCGCCCACCATCAGCACCTTGTGGCCGTCGCGCTGCAGGGCTGCGATCCGCTCGGCCTTGTCCTGCGGCAGCGCATTGGCGTGCCATTGCGTGATTCCAAGGCTGCGCGCCATCGCCGCGACCGCTGGCACCACATCGCCCGAGATCAGCCAGACATGCTTGCCCTGTGCGTGCAATCCCGCCACCAGATCCGCAGCGCCGGGGCGCAGCGCGTCGGTGAAGGTGAAACTGTGCGTCGCATCCCCAAGGCTCAGATAGGCGCCGGTCGTTGCCGCATGCGTGGCCCCCACCCAACCCGCGCGGCCGAGCTTGACGGGCATGCCCTGCCAGTCGCCCTGCACACCGTAGCCCGGCGCCTCGCGCAGATCCGTGATCACGGCGGGCTCCAGCCCGCGGGCGCGGCAGGCGCCGGCAAGCGCGCGCGCAAGCGGGTGGCTCGACCCTTCCGCAAGCCCGAGTGCCACGCGCAGGGCATCCTCGGGGTGCGCATCGAGATTATCGGGCACGGGCGTGCCCATGGTCAGCGTGCCGGTCTTGTCGAAGACGACCGTGTCCACCTCGGCCAGCCGCTCGAGCGCGGTGCCATCCTTGATGAGCAGCCCCTTGCGGAACAGCTTTCCAGAGGCCGCCGTCACCACCGCCGGCACGGCCAGCCCCAGGGCACAGGGGCAGGTGATGATCAGCGTCGCAATCGCGATATTGACCGACAGCCGCAGATCCCCGCCAGAGATCCAGAGCCAGGCAAAGAACGCGCCCAGCGACAGGATCGGAATCGTCGGCGCATAGGCGCGCGCGGCCGAGTCGGCGAGCGTGGTGTAGCGGGTGCGCGCCGATTCCGCCGTGGCCACCAGATCGGCCATGCGGTGCAGCGAGCTGTCCTTGCCCGCGGCACTCACCCGCACCTTCAAGGGCCCGGTCAGGTTGACCTCGCCAGTGCTGACCTGTGCGCCGGGCTGGGCGACGACGGGCAGCGTCTCGCCCGTCAGAAGCGCGCGGTCCAGCTCCGAGCGGCCCTCGACGACCACCCCATCGACCGGCATCCGCCCGCCGGGGCGCACCAGCACCAGATCGCCCGGGGCGAGATCGGCGATGGCCACCTCATGCGCCTGGCCCCCGGCATCGAGCCGCAGCGCGCGCGGCACTTCGAGGGCTGCCAGTTCCTGCGCGGCCGAGCGCGCCATCGCGCGCGTGCGGAAATCCAGATAGCGGCCGCCCAGCAGGAAGAAGGTCAGCATCACCGCGGCCTCGAAATAGGCATGCGCACCGGACTGGAAGGTCTCGAAAAGCGAAATCGCCACGGCCAGCAGGATCGCGAGCGAGATCGGCACATCCATCCCCATCCGCCCCGCGCGCAGCGATTTCATCGCCGAGCGAAAGAAGGGCTGGCCCGAAAACGCGATCGTGGGGATCGCGATCACGGCCGAGATCAGGTGGAACATGTCGCGTGTCACCCCCTCGGCGCCCGCCCAGACCGCGACCGACAGAAGCATGATGTTCATCATCGCGAAGCCCGCGACACCAAGCCGCATCAACAGCTCGCGCCCCTGCCGGTCGGTCTCGGTCATCGACAGCGCGCCGGGATCCAGCTCATGCGCCTCATATCCCAGCCGCTCCAGCCGGTCGATCACCGCGTCGCGGGTCACGCTCGCCTCGGCATCGACGCTCAGCCGCTTCAGCGTCAGGTTCAACCGCGCCGAGCGCACGCCCGCCATCTTGGCCAGATCACGCTCGATCGTGGAAATGCAGCCCGCGCAATGCACCTCGGGCACTGACAGCAGAAGCCGCGCGCGCGGCACCGCAGCCTCGGCCCGCGCCTGTGCGGCAGGCGCCGCGTCACAGGCCGGGCAGGCAGAGGGGCGCGCGCGCGGCGGGTCGCTCAGCAGGGTCACAACACGCCCTTCGCAGGCTGATGAAAAGACATTGCGGGCAGTGCCCGCCGGGGAAACTGTTCCCTTCCCGCAGTCAGGTCGCGGCGCAGAGGGCTGCGTCCGATCCCGGGGGGGCGCTTTGACACGTTGGAGCGGCAGTGCATTATGCCAGCCAGGCCCCTCCAGCCGCCCGGCAATTTGCAACCTTGCAACGCGCCCTCCCAATGGGAGGGTCGGGCGCGGCGCGGGCGCGGCGCCCGGTCCGGGGCTTGCGTGACGCGCGGGGGGGTGCAGTTTTCCGCGTTCATACTTGAAGGCGGGCAGGTGCGGGACTTTTTCAGCACTCTGTCAGCGCACACGCAGCACGACATATCCTTAGCGCACACGCAGCACGACGCGCTGGCGAAACTCGGTACCATCCTCGGAGAGGGCCAGCAGGCGAATGTTCCAGTTCCCCGGGCCGATCTCGACCGGGGCGCGATAGGCGCCGTCGATGAACACGAACTCGGGCTCCTGATCGGCGCGCACATGGGTGGCCGCGCCCAGCACAGCCTCCATCCCCGCGACGCGCACGGGCGCGCCCGCGCTGTCGGTGATCGAGAGCGTCAGGATCCCGTCATCGGCCTTGGCCTGCACATCCCAGCCCAGCGCCTGCTGCGCGGCCAGTTCCTCGTTGAAATTCTGGCTCGCGACGAAGGAATTGTCGACCTCGAGCCCCGGAAAGGTGCTGACCGCATTGAACGCAAGCGTCAGGTTCGCCGCCAGGATCACGCCGAAGCTCGACACCGCGATGATCAGAACCTTGCGCCCGGTGATGCGGAACCCCTTGCGCGTCTCAGGCGTGTTCGGTGCGCCGGTCATTGGCTCCTCCCGTTGAAGACAGTATCAGAATAGACCCGTTCGTTCGATCCTGCAATCGAAGCCCAGATCCGCGCGGGGCTTGTCTGGGCCGTGTTCGAGGGGGTGCCCGGCGGTGCACTCAGATAGACGCGAAGCTGGGTCTGCTCATCCGCGGCCACGCTGACCCGCCTGTCGGGCGCGCCTTCGACCGCAAGCGCAAGATCGGGGTTGTCGCTGACCGAGAGCACGAATTCACGCGACTCGCCATACATGTTGCGCAGCCGGATGTCGTAGACATTGCGCACCGTGCCATCGGCGAGCACGATATGCGTGGGGTTGCGGATCGGCGAGACGCTCATGTCGAGATCGCTGCGGATGAACAGCGCGATCAGCAGGCCCACCCCGATCAGCGACCAGATCGAGGTATAAAGCACCGTGCGCGGCCGGAAGACATGCTTCCAGACCGATTTGGGCGGCTTGCCCTCGCGCTCGGCAATCTCGTCCGAGAGCGCGAGATACCCGATCAGCCCGCGCGGCTTGCCGATGCGGTCCATCACCTCGTCGCAGGCATCGATGCACAGCCCGCAGGTGATGCAGGCCATCTGCTGGCCGTCGCGGATGTCGATCCCCATCGGGCAGACATTGACGCAGGCCATGCAGTCGATGCAATCGCCCTGATTGGGGTCAAGCTGACCCTTCTTGAGCTTGCCGCGCGGCTCTCCGCGCCAGTCGCGATAACCGATGGTGAGCGTTTCCTCATCGACCATCGCGGCCTGGATCCGGGGCCAGGGGCAGGCATAGATGCAGATCTGCTCGCGGAAGAAGCCCCCGAAGAAGAACGTGGTCATCGTCAGGATGAGCACCGTGATATAGGCGATCGGATTGGCCTGACCGGTGAAGAGATCGACAAACAGCGTCGGTGCATCGGCGAAATAGAACACCCAGGCCCCGCCGGTCGCCATGCCGATCAGGAACCAGGCGGTCCATTTCGTCCCGTATTTGCGGATCTTCTCGGCATCCCAGCGCTTGCGGTGCAGGCGCAGCCGCGCGTTGCGGTCGCCCTCGATCCATCGCTCGACCAGGATGAAGAGATCCGTCCAGACAGTCTGGGGGCAGGCATAGCCGCACCAGACCCGGCCCAGCGCGCTCGTGAACAGGAACAGCCCGATCCCCGCCATGATCAGCAGGCCCGCCACGAAATAGAATTCATGCGGCCAGATCTCGATCATGAAGAAGAAGAAGCGCCGATTCGCCAGATCCAGAAGGACCGCCTGGTCGGGCATCGCCGGGCCGCGATCCCAGCGGATCCAGGGCATAATGTAGTAGATGGCCAGCATTGCGCCCAGCAGCCACCATTTCATGGTGCGGAAATTGCCGCTCACGCGACGCGGGAAGATCGGCTCGCGCTTGGCGTAAAGCGGCGGGGGGGTCTCGTCAGAGGTGCTCACGCGGGGGCGCTCCTTGAAAATCTGTCTGCCGCACTTCGCATAGCATCATCGTGCAATCCTTGACCTGTGTCAAAAAGAGGCATCCGCAATACAGCATTGGACAGTTTGCCGCAGGCCGACCGCGGAAAGCCGCGTGGAAAGGGAAGCTGAGTGGGGGAGAAGGCACTGATCCCCGACAACACGCGCGAACGGAACAGGGATCAGTGCCGCCCCGGTAGCGGCGGGGCTGATGGCAGCATGCGCCCATCGCGCACGCGCGGCCTTGATCTGGGTCAAACGCGCTGGGCGGCGGTCGACAGGCCGGGCTGGCGCCGCGCCTCGCGCGTGATCCAGCGGGCAAAGGCGCGCAGGGGCGGGCGCTGCGGGCCGGGGCGCGTGACCAGATAATAGCCGCGATCAATCTCGTCGCGCAGCACGATCTGCAGCCGTCCGCTGGCGATGTCCTGCTCGGCCAGCAATTCGGTCACCACCGCCAGCCCATGGCCCGCGCGCACGGAATCGAGCAGCAGATTGCCTGGCAGATGCGTCACGCCGCCGCTCAGCGCCTTGACGATGCCGTGGCGCGCGAGGAACTCGGTCGCCTCATTGTGACCAAGCTCGCTCAGCCAGGGCAGGGCCGCCAGCGCGTCAAGATCGCTGCCCGCGCGCCCTTCGAGCAGCGCGGGCGTCGCCACGACGACAAGCGGCGCGGGGATGAGCAGCTTCGCCTCGAGCCCCGGCCAATCCCCCCGGCCGGACCGGATCGCGACATCGAACCCGCCCGGCTCCAGCGTGCGCAGCCCGGCGCTGGGGTCCAGCACCAGATCGATGCCGGGATGCGCCGCGCGAAACCCGCCCAGGCGCGGCACCAGCCAGGCGCTGGCGAACATGGCCGTGGTCGTCACCTGCAGCGCGCGGCGGTCCTGCCCCTCGCGTAGCTCGGCCACCGCGCGGGCAATCTCGTCGAAGCCGCGCCCCACCCCCTCGGCCAGGCGCCGCCCGTCATCGGTCATCTCGACCCGCCGCCCCGAGCGCGCCACCAGCGCCAGATCGAGCGCTTTTTCCAGCGCGCGGATCTGCTGGCTGACCGCCGCATGCGTCACCCCAAGCTGGGCGGCCGCGGCCACGACCGAGCCTGTCTCGGCAAAGGCGCTGAAGGCGCGCAGCGCCGAGAGCGGCGGCAGGGTCCGCCACTTGCTCATGTAAGAAATTCTTTCATTCCAGAAGAATTCCAGAGTCGCCAGAACACCACAAATAACGCATAAGGCGTACATATCATACCGAGTCGCGAGGAGCCAATGTTAGATATTCATGCAAGATACCTGTTCATCGCCGCGCGGGTCCAGCCCGAGGGGCGCCATGCCGCAACCACGCAGGAGCCGTCAGCGGCCCGGCCCGACTGGGCGCGCGATCTCGTGCGCCTGCGCGTCCCGCAAGACGAGTCGCGCGCGCACTGAGCCAATGGCGCGATCAATGAAAGAAGCCGGCCCTCGCATCGCGGGGGCCGGCTGATCCGTTCTGCGCGGCGGGGCGTGTTACTGCCCGCCGCCCAACTGGTGCACATAGGCCGCGACGGCGCGGATCTCGGCCTCGCGCAAGCGCGTGGCGAAGCCCGGCATCACCCCGAAGCGCGAATAGTAGATCGTCTCGAAGAGCGTCTCGGGCGTGCCGCCATAAAGCCAGATCTGGTTGTTGAGCGCGGGCGCGCCGATGAAATAGTCGCCCTCGCCCCCGTCGCCATGACAGGACGCGCAGTTGATCTCGTAGAGCTCTGCGCCTGCCGCGGCCAGCGCCTCGTCATGCTCCGAGCCTGACAGCGACAGGACATAGTTGACGACCTCGTGGATCTCGTCTTCCTCCAGAAGCCCGTCCTGGCCGAAGGCCGGCATCTCTGACCAGCGCGCATCGGGAAAATCCTCGTTGCGGATGCCGTAGGTGACGGTCTGGACGATGTCCTCCATCGTGCCGCCCCAGAGCCAGTCATCGTTCAACAGGTTGGGATACCCCGCCGCCTGGACACCCGCGCCGCCCGTGCCATGGCATTGCGAGCATTGCGCGCGGAACACCGATGCGCCTGCATTGACCGCGAATCGGTGCAGATCGTCGATCTCGCGGATCTCGTCGAGATCGGTATCGACCAGCTGCACGAAGAGCGATTCGTTGCGCGCCTCGAAATCGGCGATCTCCTGCGCGACGCGCTCGCGCGAGGAATAGCCCGCGATCCCCGAAGTGGCCGAATTGATCCCCGGCCAGGCCGGATAGACCACCCAGTAGCCCACTGCCCAGACCACCGTGATCAGGAAGGTCCAGACCCACCAGCGCGGCATCGGGTTGTCGTATTCCTCGATGCCGTCCCAGCTGTGGCCGGTGGTCCTGATGTCTTCCTCGATCTTCCGTGTCGAATCGGGGTATTGGCGCGACGCGGGCGTGATCTTGTTGGAAGGATCTTGAGTGTTGTCGGATTCTTCAGCCATCACTTGGCCTCTCTCTTCTTTGCGTCGCGCCCGTTGGCAGGGCCTGTATCGGGCCCGCCGGGCTTGTCGTCATTGCGAAAAATCATGTTGGCTGAA
Source organism: Paracoccaceae bacterium (assembly GCA_007134805.1). GTDB lineage: Bacteria > Pseudomonadota > Alphaproteobacteria > Rhodobacterales > Rhodobacteraceae > Roseinatronobacter. The sequence continues at coordinate 402 of SLKB01000335.1, read as the reverse complement.
TCGTCATGAACCTTTTTCGACCCCGGGCGCAGGATGAAGATGAACACCCCGATGAAGAACAGGAACATGAACAGCAGATGCCAGCTATCGGCAAAGGTGCGCAGCCAGGTATAGGTTTCCATGGGCGATGCTCCTCTAGCGACTTGGGTCGGGAACGAACGTGTCGAAATCGACCAGAGTTCCAAGCATCTGCATGTAGGCGATGATCGCGTCCATCTCGGTCACCTGGGACTGGCCATCGAAACTGCGCTGCTGCGCGCCGGGGTAGCGCTCGACCACGGCCTCGTCGCCGAACTCGGTCGCCTGCTCGAAGAAGTCGTCCACGGCATTGTCGATCATCTCATCCGTGTAAGGGTGCCCGAGCGTGCGATAGACCCGCATGATGTCGCGCACATGCTCGGC
>SLKB01000343.1 GCA_007134805.1 Paracoccaceae bacterium | reverse complement strand
GTTGGGAAAGCACTTGGGGCCGTGGCTGTCGGGGAAAGTGGGCGCGTCCCCGATGCCCTGGCCCGGGCGACCAGCCCGGGCCGCGCCCGACCCTCCCCCCGGGAGGGCGCATTGCACCGGTGGCAAATTGCTGAACGGCCGGAGGAGTTTGGCTGGCATAAAGCAGTGCCGCTTCAGCGTACCAAGGCGCCCCCCCAGGGTCGGGGGCGGCCCTCCGCGCGGCCATCAGACGGCGAGGACCAGTTACCCGTTCGCAAACCTGAAAACGGGCAGGGGCGGACATCCGGGTGGATGGATGCGATGGGCTTGCTGAGAGTGATGTTATACTATAACCCAAAGCCCAGGTTGAAACGCGCAAACTCCCGAGGCTCGCATGACGCTCGACGATTCCAGACTTCCTGTCACTGTCCTCTCCGGCTTCCTTGGCGCTGGCAAGACGACGCTGCTCAATCATGTGCTGAACAATCGCGACGGGCGGCGGGTCGCGGTGATTGTCAATGACATGTCCGAGGTCAATATCGATGCCGATCTGGTGCGCGAGGGGGCCGAATTGTCGCGCGCGGATGAACAGCTCGTCGAGATGTCGAATGGCTGCATCTGCTGCACGCTGCGCGATGACCTGCTGCAGGAGGTGCGCCGCCTCGCGGCCGAGGGGCGCTTCGATTACCTGCTGATCGAATCGACCGGCATTTCCGAGCCGCTGCCCGTTGCCGCCACGTTCGATTTCCGCGATGAGGCGGGGGCGAGCCTGTCGGATGTCGCGCGGCTTGATACGATGGTGACCGTGGTGGATGCGGTCAATCTGCTGAAGGATTTCTCCAGCCATGATTTTCTGCGTGACCGCGGCGAGAGCCTCGGGGAGGGGGACGACCGCAGCCTCGTCACGCTGCTGACCGAGCAGATCGAATTCGCCAATGTGATCATCCTGAACAAATGCGCGGATGCGGGCCCGGCGCGCGTCGATGCTGCGCGCAAGATCATCCGCGCGCTCAATGGCGATGCCGAGATCGTCGAGACCACGCATGCGCAGGTTGCCGCGGGCGCGATCCTCGATACGGGCCGGTTCGATTTCGACCGCGCGCAGGAGCATCCGATGTGGGCGAAAGAGCTTTACGGCTTCGCGAGCCACACCCCCGAGACCGAGGAATATGGTGTCAGCTCCTTCGTCTACACCGCGCGCGCGCCGTTCCATCCGGCGCGGATCCACGCGGCACTGAACGGCCCGCTGCCGGGCGTGATCCGCGCCAAGGGGCATTTCTGGATTGCGACCCGGCCCGACTGGGCGGCCGAGTTCAGCCTTGCGGGGGCGATGTCTTCGGTGACGCCGCTGGGGCGGTGGTGGGCCTCGGTCCCCGAGGAGCGGCGCCCGACGCATCCGGAAGCGCAGGCCGAGATCGCGCGCAACTGGGTCGCCCCCTGGGGCGACCGGCGCCAGCAGATCGTCTTCATCGGGGTCGATATGGACCGCGCCGAGATCTGCGCGCGGCTCGACGCGGCGCTGGTGAACACGGCCGATTTCGCGCCCGGCGACTGGACGGAGCTTGCCGACCCCTTCCCGCGCTGGGGGGCACGCGCATGAGGGATCTTGCCGAAGACGGGGTCGCGGGGGTGCGCGTGGTGAACACGCTCCACGGGCTCGGGGCGATCCATGCCGCGGATTGCGCGGCGGTGATCTGGGCGCGGCCGGACTGCGCGGCGCTGCGCGACTGGCTTGCGGCGCTGCCGGCGGAGCAGCTGCCCCAGGCGCGCGAGATCCTGCGCCCCGATGCGATCCGGGAGGTGCTGGTGCGGGTTTGCGCGGGGGTGCCCGCGGGCGCGGAACGCGCGCTCTTGATCGAGAGCATCGCGGCACTGGCCGCGCGTTTCGCCGAGATCATGCGCGCGCCCTTGCTGCGCCTGCGGCTCGAAGCGGTGACCGGCAATGCCTGCCGCAGGTTCCATATCGATGTCGTCACGGCGCGGCTGGTCTGCACCTATCGCGGCCGCGGCACGGAATACGGGCTGGCCGCGCGCGGTGCCGAGCCTGCGGTGATCGCGGCGGTGCCGACAGGCCAGCCGATCGTGCTGCGCGGCACGCGCTGGCCCACGACCCCGCCCTCGCTGCTCAGGCACCGCTCGCCGCCCATCGAGGGCACGGGCGCGACGCGGCTTCTCCTGGTGCTCGACCCGGTCGATGATCCGGCGGAGGAAGCCTGACGCGGGGCAGGGGACGACAAGACGGCTTGACAAAACTAGGTTTGTGGTTATGTTGCCTGCATGAGCACAACAAGCCCCAATGCACGCGCCCTGTCGGCCCTTGGCCATGACGCCCGCCTGTCGATCTTCCGTCTGCTGGTGAAGGCGGGGGAGGGGGGGTTGCGCGTGAGTGACATCGGCGATCATCTGGGGATACCGCCCTCGACACTCGCGCATCACCTGTCCACGCTGGTCGAGGCCGGGTTGGTGGTCCAGGAGCGGCAGGGGCGCGAGGTCTTCAACCGTGTGGATTACCCGGCGATGCGGCAGCTTGTGGGCTTTCTGACCTCGGAATGCTGCGCGGGTGTGATGCTGCGGCCGTCCGAGGATGCGGCCTGATGCCGGGGGGCCATTTTTCCGTGCTCAACATTTCGACACTTCTGGAGATCCGGTGATGACTGACACGCCCCTTGCGCCATCCGGCCCGCGGTCCCGCCTGCGATCTGCCCTGTCTCATGTCTGGGCGGATCAGCGCGTCTGGCTGGCCTCGGCGGCCATTCTTGGCGCGCTGGTGCTGTTCGACCCGGGCCAGGCCGCCGAGAGCGCGTCTTTCGCGCTCAGCGCGCTGGTGCGGGTCGCGCCGTTTCTGATCCTGTCGATCGGGATTGCGGCCTGGGCGGGGGCGACAGGGGCGGATAATCTGATCGCCAGGGCCTTTTCGGGCGCGCCGCTGATGATGGTGGCGCTTGGCGCGCTGGCGGGCGCGGTCTCGCCCTTCTGCTCGTGCGGGGTGATCCCGCTGATCGCGGCGCTGCTGGCGATCGGGGTGCCGCTGTCGGCGGTGATGGCCTTCTGGCTGGCCTCGCCGCTGATGGACCCGTCGATGTTCGTGCTGACCGCGGGCGTGCTGGGTGTCGAATTCGCGCTGGCCAAGACGCTCGCCGCGTTCGGGCTGGGCGCGGTAGGCGGGCTGGTCACGCATCTGCTGATGCGCGGCGGCGCCTTCACCAACCCGTTGCGCGCGGGGATCGGCACGGGCGGCTGTGGCGGCGCGCGCATTCGCGCCCCGAAAGCGGTTGTCTGGCGGTTCTGGCAAGAGCCCGCGCGGCGCGTGAAATTCGCCACAACCGCGCTCACCACGACGCTGTTTCTTGCGAAATGGCTGACGCTGGCCTTCGTGCTGGAAAGCCTGATGCTGGCCTGGATCCCGGCGGAGACCGTGACGGCGACTCTGGGCGGTGCGGGGCTGATGCCGATCCTGACCGCGACGCTGGTGGGGGTGCCTGCGTATCTGAACGGCTATGCGGCCTTGCCGCTGGTGGGCGGGCTGATCGGCCAAGGCATGGCGCCGGGGGCGGGGATGGCCTTCCTGATCGCGGGGGGCGTGACCTCGATCCCGGCGGCGATGGCGGTCTGGGCGCTGGCGCGGCCTTCGGTGTTCGGGCTTTACATCGCGCTTTCGCTCGGCGGCGCGCTGGCCGCGGGGCTGCTGTTCCAGCTCTGGGTGGCGCTGGTGTGACGGGCAGGGGGGCGGCTCAGGCGGAGCCGAGCCGCCTTGCGGCAAGCCAGCTTGCGAAGGCCATCGCGCCCGCCGTGGCAAGGCAGAGCGGCAGCCCGCCGAGCTGGTAGCTGATCCCCGACAGAAGCGTGCCGATCAGCCGCCCCGCGGCATTGGCCATATAGTAGAAGCCCACATCGCGCGTGATCCGGTCGGCGGCGCCGAAGGCCAGGATCAGGTAGGAATGCACCGAGGAATTGATCGCGAAGACAAAGCCGAAGAGCATGAGCCCGCCGATGAGGGTGGCGGTCAGCCAGTCGGCCGGATCGCCCGCCGCAAGCGCCGCAGCGGCCAGCAGGAACGGGATCGGCACCAGAAGCCCCGCGACGCGGATCGCCTTGCGCACGATCGCGTCCTCGGGCTGGGCCCTGGCGCCCAGGATGCGCGGGGCGAAGGCCTGCACCGCGCCATAGGCGATGATCCACAGCGCGAGGAAGCCGCCGATGAGGAAAAACGCCTCGCGCCGCCCTTCAGCGGTGCCATCCGACAGCACGGCCTGGAAATAGACCGGGATGCCCACGACGAACCACACATCGCGCGCGCCGAACAGGAACATGCGCGCAAGGCTGAGGCGGTTCACGCGCGGGTCGGCCGAGCGCCAGCCGGACCATGTATCGGCCCCCTTCATGCGCCCCGGCAGCCCCGGCGGAAGAAAGCGCGCGACCGCGAGCAGGATGACGACCAGCACGCCCGCCATGCCCCAGACGGCGGCCTGAAACCCTGCCAGCGCCAGCAGGGCGGCGCCGAGGAAGAAGCCCAGCCCCTTGACCGCGTTCTTGGATCCCGTCAGGGCTGCCACCCAGCGGAAGAGGCCGCCTTCCTCCGTGGGGGCGAGCAGTTTGACCGCCGATTTCGATGACATCTTGGCCAGATCCTTGGCCACGCCCGACACCCCCTGCACGGCCATCACGAAGATCACGGACGCGGTGATGCCCCAGCCCGGGTCCATCTGCGCAAGCGCCGCAAGTGCGGCGATCTGCAGCGCGAGCCCGCCATAGAGCGTGGCCGCCAGCCCGAAGCGCGCGGCGAGCCAGCCCGCGGCCAGATTGGTCACGATGCCCGCGATCTCGTAGAGCAGGAAGAGATAGGCCAGCTGGATGGGCGTGAAGCCGAGGCTGTTGAAATGCAGCAGCACCAGCATCCGCAGCGCGCCGTCCGAGAGCATGAAGGCCCAGTAGGCCGCGGTCACTGCCGCATAGGCGCGGAGCGGATTGGGCGGGGGGTTGGCGCCGCTCACAGGGCGCCCGCCACCAGACGCACGATATCGGCAAGGCGGCAGGCATAGCCCCATTCATTGTCATACCAGGCATAGACTTTCACCTGCGTGCCATTGATGACCATGGTCGAGGGGCCGTCGATGATCGCCGAGCGCGGGTCATTGGTGTAATCGCAGGACACGAGCGGGCGCGGCTCATAGCCCAGGATGGCGCGCAGCGGCCCCTCGGCGGCGGCCTTGAAAAGCGCGTTGACCTCGTCCGCGGTGGTGGCACGCGCCACCTCGAAGACGCAATCGGTGAGCGAGGCGTTCAGCAGCGGCACCCGCACGGCGTGGCCGTTCAGCCGGCCCTTCAGTTCGGGGTAGATGAGCGTGATCGCCGTGGCGCTGCCCGTGGTGGTCGGGATCAGGTTCGTGAGCGCCGCGCGCGCCCGGCGCATGTCCTTGGCGGGGCGGTCCACGATGGTCTGGGTGTTGGTCACGTCATGGATCGTGGTGATCGACCCGTGGCGGATGCCCAAGCCTTCATGGATCACCTTGACCACCGGGGCGAGGCAGTTGGTCGTGCAGGACGCGGCCGTCACCAGTTTCTGCGAGCCATCGAAGAGGTGATGGTTGATCCCGTAGACGAGGTTGAGCGCGCCTTCCTCCTTGATGGGCGCGCTGACCACCAGTTTTTGCACGCCGGCGGCAAAATAGGGCGCAAGTTTCGCCCCGGTCTTGAAGACGCCCGTGCAGTCGATCACCAGATCGACCCCCATCTCGGCCAGAGGCAGGGCCTCGATGGTCTGCGCGTGGGTGAGCCGGATGGGCCTGCCGTCGAGCACCAGCGCGCCTTCGGCGGCGGCGACGGGGGTGTGCCAGCGGCCATGGACCGAGTCGAACTCCATCAGCAGGGCATGCTGGTCGGGATCGCCCATGGGATCGTTCATGAGCACGATCTCGCCGCCCGCGCCGGTGTCGATGAGGTTGCGCAGGACGAGTTTTCCGATCCGGCCGAGACCGTTCAGGGCAATGCGGGGTGGGGGCATGGATCAGGCCTTTCCGTCAGCGCGCGCGCGATCTCGGTGGGGCGCACGCCTTGCGGTGCAAAGCGCATCAGCAGCCGGAAGACGGCGAGCCGGCCGGGATGGCCGAGCGTGGCAAAGGCAGGGGCGGCGCGCGTCATTTCCATGAGTCCCGAATAACGGAACTGGAATCACCGGTCCAGTGACGCTTTCATGACAGGCAGGGCGGCGCAAGCGGGCCGCAAGATGGACGACACGTATTGACCTGTGTCATCGTGCGAGGGCACCTGCCGCCCTATCGTCTGGGCACGACGCCCTGCGCGCCCCCTGCCGCGCCCCGAAGTGGAGTTTGCCATGTTGCCATGCCAGATCATCGCGGTGCGTGTCGCGCTGATCGGGCACTGGGGCCTGGCCTTTGGCGGGATGGGCTGAGGGGTGCGCGCGCGGCGCCTGCGCTGGGGGCTCGCTCTCGTCATCGGGGCCGCGCTGGCGTTTGTCGGCTGGGTGTATCTGCGCGACATGCGGGATATCGCGGCGCAGCTTGCGGGCAGCGCGCGCGTGATCGAAACGGGCTTTGGCCCGGTTGCTTATGCGACGGGCGGGCAGGGGGCGCCGGTGCTGGCGATCCATGGCGCGGGGGGCGGGCATGATCAGGGGCGGCTTCTGGCGCGGGCCTTCCTGCCTGAGGGGTATTTCTGGATCGCGCCCTCGCGCTTCGGCTATCCCGGATCATCCCTGCCCGCCACCGCCTCGACCGCCGCGCAGGCCGATGCCTTTGGCGAACTGCTCGACGGGTTGGGGATCGACCGGGTGAGCGTGATCGCCATGTCGGGCGGCGTGCCCCCGGCGCTGCAGTTCGCGCGCCGCCACCCCGCGCGGGTGCAGGCGCTGATCCTGCTGTCGCTCGCCCCCTATGCGCCGCTGAGCGCCGAGGAGCAGGAGCTTCCGGTGCCAATCTGGCTGTATGATGCGCTGTTTGCGAGTGATCTGCCGCTCTGGGCGCTCGCGCGCCTTTACCCCCGCGCGCTGGCACCGATTTTCGACGCCCGGCCGGAGCTGACCGCGCAGATGACCATTGAGGAGGCCGGGTTCCTTGACGCGATGATCGCGGCCTTCCTGCCGGTGACGCAGCGCCGCGCGGGGCTTTCGAATGAGGGTGCGGCGATTGATCCTGCCGATCCGATCGATCCGGCGGCGCTGCGCGCGCCGGTGCTGATTGTCCATGCGCGCGACGACCGGCTCACGCCGATTGGAACGGCGCAATTTACCGCCGCTGCCATCCGCGATGCCGAGACACTGTATTTCGACACGGGCGGCCACCTGCTGCTCGGCCGTCATGATGCGGTGCGCCAGCGGGTCGCTGCATTCCTTGCCCTTCACGGCGCTGGTGCAGCGCCGTGATGCGAACCTTTCAGGAGCTTGCCCGATGACCCTGCTCAAGATCATTCTTCTGGCCGTCGCGGCGCTTCTGATCGCCGCCGCGGCCGTCGGCCTCTGGGTCCATTCCCGCGATAAGGCGCAGGCGGCACGGGTCTGGGCCGCGCTGGAGGCTGCGCGCGAGGCTGATCCGCCGCGCTTCGATCCGGCCATGCTCGCCGATCTGCCCGAGGTGGCGCAGCGCTATTTCACCCGCGCGATCGCGCCCGGCACGCCGATGCATCGCACTGTCCGGCTGGAGATGGAGGGCAGCTTCATCATGAACGGCACCGCGATGCCGATGGCCGCGCGCCAGATCCTTGCCCCGCCCGGCCGCGGATTCGTGTGGCAGGCCGAGGTCGGATCGGGGCTGATGCGCTTCGGCGGCTCGGACGGTTATCACCGCATCGAGGGCGTCGAGGACAGCTGGACCAAGTTCTGGCTGCGCGGCCTGATCCCCCTCGCGCGCATCGGGGGAACGGATGACCACGCACGTGCGGCCGCGACCCGGGTGATGCTGGAAGCCGTCTGGGCGCCCGCAAGCCTGCTGCCGCAATTCGGGGCAGACTGGGTGCAGACCGGGCCGGACAGCGCGGAAGTGCGGTTTGCCGATGTGCGCGACATTGAGCCCATGCAGATCACGCTCGACGCAGATGGCGCGCCCATCGAGGTCTGGGCGCTGCGCTGGAGTGATGCCAACCCCGAGCGGGTCCATCGCCTGCAACCCTTTGGCGGGCGGATGCTGGAAATGGCGCGGCATCAGGGTTTTCTGGTGCCATCGCGCGTCGAGCTTGGCAATATGTGGGGAACGCCCGCGTATGCGCCCTTCTTCCTGGCCACCATCACACGCGCCGAGTTCTGAGATGATCGCACCTGCTGCCGCGCCCTTGCTGGTACGCCTGTCCGATGCCGCCGCGGTGCTGACACTGGCGGCTGTTGCGGCCGCATGGCTTTTGCCCGACGCTTACGCCGCTGTTCCCGACCATCTGCGCCCCGGTGCCTGGAGCCAGGACACGATCTCTGCCCCGGCGGCACTGGCGCTGCTGGTGGTGGGTGCGCGGCTGCGCGCGGGCTGGGACAAGGGCTGGCTGATCTGGGCGGGGCTCATTGGCTATCTGATCTATGCCTACGGGCTTTACAGTTTCGATCGGGTGATGAACCCGGCCTGGCTGCTCTATCTGGGGGTGATGGCGGCGAGCGTGTTTGCGGCGGTGATCTTCGTGCGGGCGGTCGCGCCTGCGGCGCTGCGCACGGGCGCGCGCCCGCCGCCCCGCCGCGCGGTGGCGGGGCTGTTCGCGATGCTGGTGGTGCTGTTCACAGGCCTCTGGCTGGCGCAGCTTCTGCCCGCGATGGCCGCGCGCCAGCCCTTGCCGGGGCAGACGATCTTCGTGCTGGACCTCGGCTTTGCGCTGCCGCTGACCGGGCTGACCGCCGTGTTGCTGTGGCGCGGCAGTCCTGTGGGCGACCTGCTGGCGATCCCGATGCTGATGAAGGTCGCAGTGCTGGGGGTGTCGGTCTTCCTTGGCACCTTCTACACATGGGCTTTCTTCGACGGGCCGTTCCTGGCCTTCGACCTGGCGCTTTACGCGCTGATGGGCTTCGGCCCCGCCGCGCTGATCTGGCCGTTCTGGCGCGGGCTGGTCGTGGCCGGGGCGCGCTGAGCGCTGCGCCGGATCGCCCGTGTCGCGCTGCCGGCCACCTGGCTGCGGCGGCGCATTCACGCAGGTATTCTGCCGCGCATGACGCGCGCATTCCACCAGAAGATGACAGGTGTGATCAGCGCCGTCGGCCCCAGCCAGGTGACCAGCGCGGGCAGGAAGGTGAGGTTCACGACAATGGCGGCAGTGAGCGTGGCGATGCTGCCCGCAAGCATCCGCGTCAGGTGGCGCGCGATCCGCGCCTTGCCGGTGACCGGCCCCGCGCGCCAGTCGCGCCAGTCCGACAGGGCCATGGTCAGCCCGATGGCGCCGAAGACCAGCAGGATGACCGGCTGCGCACCGCCGTCGCCGACCAGCCCGTTCAGGCCAAGCCCCATCATCGCAAGCCCGGTCGCGCCCATTGCCAGCCCGCCCAGATGGTCCGGCCAGCGCGGCCGCCCATCGCGCAGCAGGGCCGCGCGCCAGCCGGAGAAGACCAGATAGAAGCTGAAGATGCCGATCACGAAGAGGAACAGATTGGGCCGGATCGCGACCAGCGCGAAGGTGGTCAGTGTCACGACCAGCATCGACAGGACATAGAGGGTGCCTGCGCGGCGATGCGCGGGCCCGCCCTTGACTGTGCCGAGGGCGAGCCCCGCCGCCCCGAGGGCGAGGAAGCCTGCGATGATGTGCAGGACAAGGAGTGCATTGGTCATGGCGCGTCCTCCGTTCTGGTGTGGCGTCATGACACTGGGGTAGCGTGCAGCACCGCGATGGCGCCAGAGTTCATGCATGAACGGTCTGGAAAATGTGTGAACGGCAGGCAAGGGTGCAGTCACGAAGCGCGGACGGCGCAGGGATGTCGCCCCGCGTCTTGCGCGGCCGGGCGCGATGGGACGCGGGCGGAGGCGGGTGCGACCGTCTTGTGTTGTGGTTCTGGCTGATGAAAAAGCATGGCGGGCCATGCCTGTCTGGCAAACTGTTCGCGTCCCGCCGTCTGATCGGAGCACTGAGGGCCGCGCCCGACCCTGGGGTGGCGCTTTGGGGCGCTGGAGCGGCGGCGCTTTATGCCGGCGAGGCCCCTCTGACCGATGTGCGGGTTGCCACTGTTGCAATGCGCCCTCCCGGGGGAGGGTCGGGCGGGGCCCGGGCTGGTCGCCCGGGCCGGGGCTTGGGGGGGAGCGCGGCAGGAAGATTTTCCGTTTTCGCATTTGAAAACGGGCGGATGCG
>SLKB01000047.1 GCA_007134805.1 Paracoccaceae bacterium | reverse complement strand
TTTACGAACCCGTCGGCGGCGAAATTGGCCTTGGCCCGGCCATTGCCCATGAAGCTGAACTTGCCGACCTTGTAGGCGCGCCCGGCCTCCTTCAGCGTCTCCTCGGTCTCGCCCACGCTGGCGACCTCGGGGTGGGTATAGATCACGCCGGGGATCACGCCGTAATTCACATGCCCCGCCTGGCCGGCCAGGATCTCGGCCACGGCATAGCCCTCGTCCTCGGCCTTGTGCGCCAGCATCGGCCCCGGCACCGCGTCGCCGATGGCATAGATGCCCTTCACCGACGTCTCGAACCGCCCGTTCACGGCGATCTGGCCGCGCCTGGTCATCTCCACGCCCAGGCCGTCCAGCCCCAGCCCGTCGGTGAAGGGTTTGCGCCCCGTCGCCACCAGCACGACATCGGCATCCACGGTGTGCTCGCTGTCGTCCTTGAGCAGCTTGTAGGTGACCTTGGCCTTGGTCTTGGTGGCCTTCACCGACTGCACCGCGGCGCCCAGGATGAACTCCATCCCCTGCTTCTTGAGGATGCGCTGGAAACTCCGCGCCACCTCCATGTCGTTGCCGGGGATCAGCCGGTCCAGGTATTCCACCACCGTCACCTTCGACCCCAGCCGGCAATAGACCGAGCCCATCTCCAGCCCGATCACGCCCCCGCCGATGACCATCACGTTCCCCGGCGGCCGGCCCAGGCTCAGCGCCCCGGTGGAGGTCACGACCACCTTCTCGTCGATCTCCACCCCCGGCAGGCTCGCGGCCTCCGAGCCGCTGGCGATGACGATGGCGCGGGCCTCGTGGACCTCGTCGCCCACCTGCACCTTCCCGGCCGAGGGGATCGAGGCCCAGCCCTTGATCCAGTCCACCTTGTTCTTCTTGAACAGGAACTCGATGCCCTTGGTGTTCTGGCCGATCACGTCGTCCTTGTAGGCCTGCATCGCCTTCCAGTCGACCTTGGGCTTCACGCCCCCGATCCCCATGGACGCGAAATTGTGCTCGGCCTCGTGCAGCATGTGGGTGGCGTGCAACAGCGCCTTGGACGGGATGCAGCCCACGTTCAGGCAGGTCCCGCCCAGCGTCTCGCGCCCCTCCACGCAGGCGGTGCGCAGGCCCAGCTGGGCCGCGCGGATCGCGCCCACATAACCGCCGGGGCCGGAGCCGATGAAGATCACGTCATAGCTTGCCATTGGGGGTCTCCCTGTCGGCTGCCGCCCGCCTCAGAACAAGGCGGCCAGCAGCATCAGCACGATGGCGGCGAATCCCACCGCCCAGATGATCGACCGCCCCGGCACCCAGCCGAAGCGATAGGCCGGGACATACAGCACCCGCGCCCCCAGATAGATCCAGGCGCACATGATGGTGAAGGTCGAGGACCGGTCCGCAAGCACCACCACCAGCACGGCGATGGCAAACAGCGGCAACGTCTCCATGTGGTTCTCATAGGCGCGCTTCAGCCGCCCCAGATCGGTCGGCAACTGCTGCGGCGGCGCGCCGTCGCGCGGGGTCAGGAACCACGACGGCCCCAGCTCCAGATTGGCCCGCACCGCGTTCCAGCCCAGCTGCACCACCGCCAGCAGGGCGGCGAGGAGGAGGACGGTCAGTTCCATGCTCATGCGCTCAGTACTCCGATCAGCATCAGGATCAGGCCCGCGCCGGCCAGATGCCACAGCGCCGTGCGCGGCCAGCCGCAGCCCACGGCATAGGCCACCACATAGCCCGCCCGCGCGCCCAGCCACAGCCCGATCCCCAGCCCCACCAGCGGCCCCACGCGCCCGGCCAGATGCGCCACCACCGCCAGCGCCGCAAAGGCGGGTGCGGTTTCCAGCAGGTTGCGCAGCGCCCGCTCCAGCCGCCCGGCCAGCACGCCGCGATCCGCGACCACATCCCGCGGCCCCACCGACCAGCCCATGCCCGCCGCCATCAGCCCGGCCGCCCCCTGCGCCGCCACATGGACCAGCACCAGAACCGCCAGCGCGACAAGGCCCAGAAGCGCGGGGTCCAGCCCGCTCACCCCTCGAACCCCTTCTCCCGCGCGGCCCCGATCACCTGCGCCTGGCTCTCGCCGGTCCGCTTGCGCCGCGCATCCGCAATCTGCGCCGCATGGGCATCCGCAGGCGCCGAGCTGTCGGCGCTGAACAGCACCGCCGCAGCCGCATTCGCCGCCTCGACCCGCCGCCCCCCCTCCAGCTCATGCAGGAACAGCGCCGCCCGGATGAACCGCCGCCCCTGCCGCACGCTGCTCACCACGACAAAGCCGACCAGCACCAGCGCCACAAGAAACAGGATGCCCAGCATTCAGAGATCCATCAGCAGACGCCGCGGGTCCTCCAGCGCCTCCTTCACGCGCACCAGGAACGTCACCGCCCCCTTGCCGTCCACGATCCGGTGGTCATAGCTCAGCGCCAGATACATCATCGGGCGCGCCACGATCTGGCCCTTCACCACCATCGGCCGGTCCTGGATCTTGTGCATGCCCAGGATGCCCGACTGCGGCGGGTTCAAGATCGGGCTCGACATCAGCGACCCATACACCCCCCCGTTGGAGATGGTGAACGAGCCGCCCTGC
>SLKB01000066.1 GCA_007134805.1 Paracoccaceae bacterium | reverse complement strand
TTGCGACGGCCGAGGCGCTTGATGACGAGATGTCTGACCGGATTGCCCGCCACCAGGCGCGTCGGGGGCCTGAATGGACGACGATTGCAGAGCCGCGCGATCTTGTCGGCGCGCTTCGCCGCAGCGACGGAGCGGCCCCGAGGCTGGTCGACTGCCTCACGATATGGCTGTCGAACCTGATGCTTGCGGGGCTCGATTGGGAGGGCGAGGTCGCGCGCCTTGCCGAGTTACTTCCGCGGCTGAGAGCCCCCGTTATCCTTGTCACCAACGAGGTCGGCTCGGGAATCGTGCCAGAAAACGCCTTGGCACGCGCCTATCGGGATGCGGCCGGGCTCTGCAACCAGCGGATCGCTGCGGCCTGTGACGAGGTCTGGCTTTGCGTAGCCGGATATCCGCTGAAAGTGAAGCCGCAATGAGTGCTCCGCCGATGTTTGCGGTGCTGGACGAGATCAGGTCGCTCGATCTACCCAGCCCCGATGCGAGTGCGATCGAGGCCGCGCGCGCGCGGCAGGCTACGCTCACGAAACCGCCGGGCTCGCTTGGGCGGCTTGAGGACCTAGCCGTGTTCATGGCGGGGTGGCAAGCCCGCCCACGGCCGCGGATCGCCCGCGCGCAGGCGCTTGTCTTTGTAGGTAACCATGGGATCTGCGCGCAGGGCGTCAACCCCTTTCCGCAAGCGGTTACGGGGCTGATGGTGCAGAATTTTGCAGCCGGCGGGGCTGCCATCAATCAGCTGTGCAAGCTTGCCGATGCCACGCTCGAAGTCGTGGCGCTAGAGCTAGAGCGTCCGACGGCCGATTTCACGCAAGCGCCCGCCATGTCCGAGGCGGAATGCGTGCAGGCGCTGAACAGTGGTGCGGCGGCCGTGGATCGCGACGCGGATGTGGTGATCCTGGGCGAGATGGGGATCGGGAATTCCACAGTCTCGGCAGCGCTTGGCCATGCAATCTGCGGTGGCGCACCTGCCGACTGGGTCGGGCGCGGGACCGGCAGTGACGCGGAGGGGATGGCCCGGAAGGCTGCAGTGGTCGCCTGCGGCGTATCACTCCATGCGGGGCTCGGACCGCTGCAACTGCTGGCAGCACTCGGTGGGCGCGAACAGGCGGCGATCTGTGGCGCAGTGCTCGCCGCGCGCGCATCCCGCATCCCGGTCATGCTGGATGGCTATATCAGCACCGCTGCAGTTGCGCCGCTGCACGGCGCGCGGCCAGCGCTGCTGGACCATTGCCTGATCGGGCACCAGAGCGCCGAGCCAGGCCATGCCCGTCTCTGCGCAGCCATGGGCAAGGTGCCGCTCCTCGCGCTGGGGATGGCGCTTGGCGAAGGCACTGGTGCGGCGCTGGCGCTGATGATCCTGCGCGCCGCGCTGGCCTGTCATGAGGGCATGGCGACCTTCGCCGAGGCGGGGATCGGATGACCGCCCTGCGCCGTCGGATCACCGAGGCGTGGCTCGCGCTGATCCTGCTCACGCGACTTCCGTTGGGGCAACTGCCCGAACCTGTGCCGCCGCTTTCGGCTGCGGTCTGGGCCTATCCGCTAGTGGGGCTGGTCGTGGGGTTTGTTGGTTGGCTGGCGCAGGCGGGTGCGTTGGCAGTGGGCTTGGCTGCGTTTCCCACAGCGCTTCTGGTGATCGGGGCGATGGCGTTGGTCACGGGGGGGCTGCATCTCGATGGGTTGGCGGATCTCGCTGATGGACTCGGTGGCGGGCGCGACAGGGAGCATGCGCTCGAGATCATGCGCGACAGCCGCATCGGCAGCTACGGCACGCTTGCGCTTATCTTCGCTCTGGGGATTGCGGTCACGGCACTCGCGCAGTTCGGCACCGGCGCGCCGCTGCTGGTCTTTCTACTGACCGGTGTGGCGAGCCGATTTGCCATGACGGCTGCCTTGTGTTGGCTCCCGCGGGCGCGGCCCGATGGCCTTGGCAAGGCCGCCGCACCGCGGGGATCGGGCGCTCTTGTGCCGGGCGGGCTCCTGTTCCTCGGGCTGATCGTCGCAACTGGCGGGGGTGCGGTCACAGCGTCTGCAGTTGCGGCCGTGGCTGCCGGGATTGTCGCATGGCGCGCATGGCTGCGCCTCGGTGGTCAGACCGGCGACGTGCTGGGCGCGGTTCAGGTTGTGGCGGAGACGGCGCTGCTGCTGGTCCTGTCGATCACGATGCTCGGCTGAAAAGCGGCGGGGCGGCTCGACGACGCTGCGGGCGCGAGGATGCTCACACGCTCTGCTGTGCATTGAAGCTCAGGATGGCGGTGTCGACGCCTTCGGCCGCCAAGGCCCGGTACCATGCGCAAAACGCCTCGCGAAAACGCGGCGCGTCCTGAACGTCTCGGTAGATGGTGACCTCGTTGAGCCAGGCGGCAGGGTCGGATTGCGCGGCCATGGCCGCCTTGTGCAGATCTGGCCAGCGCGGATCATTGGCCTCGATGACGCTGCCGTCCTCGCGCCGTCCCAGACACTGGCGCGCCCAGAGGGCGGAGACCAGCGCCAGCCCATCGACCGGAGTTCCCTTCGCCAGCCCGTCGCGGATCGAGGGCAGCAGGAAGCCCGCATGGCGGCTCGAGCCGTCAAAGGCCACCCGGCGCGTGGTGTCGCGGATTTCGGGATTGGCAAAACGTCGCTCGATCAGATCGATATAGTCAAGGACCGAGACTCCGGGCGGAGCCGCTACATGCGGTGCAATCTCGTCGCGCCCGATCTTACGGAACATGGCGCGAATACCGTCATGCGCCATCGTCTCGGCAACCGTGTCGAGTCCCAGCAGATCGCCCGCGCCGCAGATCACCTGATGGCCGCCATTCAGGATACGGATCTTCATGGTCTCGAACGCGTGAACATCGGAGGTAAAGACGGCGCCGACGCGGTCCCAGTCCGGACGGCCGGCGCAGAAAGTGTCCTCGATCACCCATTGTCGGAAGCTCTCATGCGTGACAGGGGCGGCATCCGCAATGCCAAAGGCGCCAGCCAGTGCGACTTCGCGTGGCCCTGTCGCGGGAACGATGCAATCGACCATGCTGGATGGGAAGCTGCACATGCGGTCGATCCAGTCCGCGAGGGCCGGATCGGAGAGGCGCGCAAGCCCCACCACGGTCTCGCGCAAGATCGCGCCGTTGCCTTGCAAGTTGTCGCAAGACAGCCCCGTGAACGGGCCCACACCCCGCGCCCTGCGCTGGCCAAGCGCTGCAACCATCGCACCGAAGGCCGTGCGCGGGGTCGCAGGATGCGCGCCATCATGGCGGATATCGGGGTGGTTCAGGTCCAGACCATCAGTTTTCGCATCCCGATAATAACCACCTTCGGTGACAGTCAGCGAGACGATGCGGATATCCGGTTGGGCGATGCGTGCAATCAGTGCTGCGTTGTCGTCCTCGACGGGCAGGAAATCCACCATCGCGCCCGTGACTTCGGCGGATTTGCCCTGCGGATCGAGTTCAATGAGCGTGCTCAGGCAATCCTGCGCCAGAAGTCGCGCGCGCATGGCCGCATCGCCCGCGCGCACACCCGCACCGATAATCGCCCAGTCCAGCGCGCGCGCCTCCTGCATCAGCCGATGCGTGTACCAGGCCTGATGCGCGCGGTGAAAATTGCCCAGACCGATATGCACGATCCCCGGGGCCAGGGTGCTGCGGGGATAGCGCGGTGTCGCGACTGCCCGGGGCAACTGGTCCAGAGTATCAAGCCGGAGCGGGATCAACTCATCCATTGGCCGCCATCCACGTTATAGGTCTGCGCGACGATGTAATCGGCCTCGGGTGAGGCAAGGAAAACTGCCATGCCGGTCAGATCCTCGGCCGCGCCCATCCGGCCAAAGGGCACGCCCTCGCCGACCTCCCGCTTCTTCTGGCCTGGCGGCTTGCCCTCGTATTTCGCGAAGAAGGCGTCCACCCCGTCCCAGTGCTCGCCATCGACCACCCCGGGCGAGATCGCGTTCACGTTGATGCGATGCTTGATCAGGCCCAGACCCGCCGATTGCGTCAGGCTGATAATCGCGGCTTTCGAGGCGCAATAGACAGCGACCAGCGCCTCGCCGCGCCGTCCGGCCTGTGAGGCCATGTTGATGATCTTGCCGCCGCTCCCGCGCGCGATCATGTGCCGCGCGACCGCTTGCAGGGTGAACAGCGTACCGGCAACATTGATCCCGAAACAGCGGGCAAATTCCGCGCGCGTGATTTCCTCGATGGGCGCGGCAGTAAAGATCGCGGCATTGTTGATCAGGATGTCGATCTGCCCGAATTGCGCAAGGGTCGCCTCCACGGCAGCTTCGATGCTGTCCTGCGATGTCACATCCATCTCGACCGCGAAGGCCTGCGCGCCAAGCCGGGCGGCTTCGCGTCGGGCGCGGTCGATGTCGATATCTGCCAGCGCGACCTGTGCGCCCTCGCGCAGATAGGTCTCGGCGAAGGCCAGGCCAATGCCGCGCGCGGCCCCGGTGATCAGCGCGGTTTTCCCGTCGAGCCGTTTCATGCGATCCGCAGCCCTTTTTCGTCAAAACGGTGGATCATGTCGTCACGCGGGGTCATATGGATGCGAGCGCCATGCTTGAAGCCGACTTCCCCATCGGCGCGCACGGTGATGCTGTCGGCCAGCCCCGTCTTGTGGACATGGAAAAACGTATCGGACCCCAGATGTTCCGAGACACCGACGATTCCTGACCAGCGACCCTCGCTTTCGGAAATGCTGATATGCTCGGGGCGGATGCCGATGGTTGTGGCATTGTGCTTGACGGCCTCTTCGCCCTCGATCAGGTTCATCTTCGGAGAGCCGATGAAGCCGGCGACAAACAGGTTCCGCGGCGCGCGATAGAGGTCCAGCGGACTGCCCACCTGTTCGACATGGCCCGCGCGCAGCACCACGATCTTGTCGGCCATGGTCATCGCCTCGACCTGATCATGGGTGACATAGATCATCGTGGTTTGCAGTCGGTTGTGCAGTTCGCTGATTTCCAGCCGCATGCCGACGCGTAAGGCCGCATCAAGGTTCGAGAGCGGCTCGTCGAACAGGAACGCCGCCGGTTCGCGCACGATCGCGCGGCCGATGGCCACGCGCTGGCGCTGGCCGCCCGACAATTGCCCCGGACGCCGGTCGAGATAATCGGTGAGGTTGAGCACGGCCGCTGCCTGTTCGACGCGGCGATCCTGTTCGGCGCGGTCGAACCCAGCCATGCGCAAGGGAAAGGCGATGTTCTTGCGCACGGTCATATGCGGGTAGAGCGCGTACGACTGGAACACCATCGCCAGCCCCCGCCGCGCAGGGGGGATGGATGCGCATTCCTTGCCGTCAATCCGGATCTCACCGGAAGTGACATCCTCTAGCCCCGCGATCAGCCGCAGAAGCGTGGATTTTCCGCACCCCGAGGGGCCCACGAAGACCGCGAATTCGCCATCCTCGATGGTCAGGTCCAGTGGCGGGATGACCGTGACATCGCCGAAGCTCTTGGTCACCTGTTCCAGAACAATTTGTCCCATGTCGATATTCCTCACTTCACCGCGCCAAAGGTCAGGCCGCGCACGAGTTGCTTCTGGCTGAACCATCCGAGGATCAGGATCGGCGCGATGGCCATTGTCGAGGCGGCCGAGAGTTTCGCGTAGAACAGGCCCTCAGGGCTCGAATAGCTGGCGATGAAGGCCGTCAGCGGTGCGGCGCGCGCAGCGGTCAGGTTGAGGGTCCAGAACGCCTCGTTCCATGCCAGGATGATGTTGAGAAGGATGGTCGAGGCGATGCCCGGAATGGCCATCGGGGTGAGCACGAAGAGGATCTCCTCGCGCAAGCCCGCCCCGTCCATCCGTGCGGCCTCCAAAATCTCGCCCGGGATTTCCTTGAAATAGGTGTAGAGCATCCACACCATGATCGGCAGGTTGATCAGCATCAGCACGATGGTCAACCCGACCCGCGTGTCCAGAAGCCCGAGCTGGATGAAGATCAGATAGATCGGATAGAGCACGCCCACGGCGGGCAGCATCTTGGTCGACAGCATCCACAGCAGGATGTTTTTCGTCTGGGCCGAGGGCACGAAGGCCATCGACCAGGCCGCCGGGATCGCAACTATCATGCCAAGAAGCGTCGAGCCGCCCGCAATGATGATCGAGTTCCACAGGAAACGGCTGTAATTCGAGCGTTCCTGCACCACGCGGTAGTTCTCCAGCGTCCAGTCGAAGAAGAACCACACGGGCGGGTCGGCGATGGCCTGTGCCTCGGTCTTGAAGCTTGTCAGGATCGTCCACAGGATCGGAAAGAAGATCAGCAAGCCGATGCCCCAGGCCACGAGCGTGGTAACTATCTTGCGTTGTGTCGTGACGGTACGTGCCATGGTCCCCTCCTCAGCGATCCAGGTTCTTGCCGACAATGCGCATCAGGAAGAGCGCGAAGATATTGGCAAGGATGACCGCGTAGATCCCCCCGGCAGAACCGAGGCCCACATTCTGGCTTTCGAGAACGCGCTGGAAAATCAGGTAGGTCAGGGTGCGCGTGCCGAAGGATCCCTGGGTCGTGACGAAGATTTCGGCGAAAATCGCAAGAAGAAAGATCGTCTGGATCAGAATGACGATCGTGATGGCGCGCGACAGATGCGGCAGGATGATATGCCAGAAACGCGAGAGTATCGGCGCGCCATCCATCTCCGCGGCCTCGAGTTGTTCGCTGTCGAGCGACTGAATCGCAGTGAGCAGGATCAGTGTGGCGAAAGGCAACCACTGCCAAGACACGATCAGGATGATCGACAGCATCGAGGCATCCGATAGCCATATGATGGGATCAGCCCCGAAGAACCGCCACAGATGCGACAGAAGCCCGTTATTGGGGTCCATGAACATGTTCTTCCAAACCAGGCCCGAAACGGTCGGCATGACGAAGAAGGGCGCGATGACAAGGATGCGCACCACCCCCTGTCCCCACATCGGCTGATCAAGCAGGATCGCGAGCAGGATGCCCAGTGTGACCGTGATCAGAAGCACACCGCCCACGATAACCACTGTCGCCTGAACCGAAGGCCAGAAGGCGCTCGAAGTGACAAAGCGGACATAGTTTTCAAAGCCGACCCAGCCCTGAAACCCGCCCCGCATGGGAAGAAAGCGCTGGAAAGAGAAGATCAGCGTCAGCGTTAGTGGCACCAGCATCCAGCCCAGAAGCAGGATGACCGCGGGTGCCAGCATCAGCCTGGCAGCAGAGCGCGAAGCCTTGGTGGACATGGCACTGGCCTTTTTTCATGGCAAGCCGGGCTCGCCGATGTCAAAGGGAAGGCGAGAGGGGCGCGTGCGAACCACGCCCCTCTGCGAGGCTGCAGGGGTTCAGTAGCCTGCCGCTTCCATTTCGTCCGTGACCAGCGCCTGGGCGCGGGCGAGGGCCTGCTCCGGGGTCAGCTGGCCTGCGACCATGGCCGAGAACTCCTGCCCGGCCGAGGTGCCGATCCCTGCCCATTCCGGGATCGCGACGAACTGGATGCCGACATAGGGCACCGGATCAACGGTCGGGTTGTTTGGATCGGCCGCATTGATCGAGCGCAGCGTCATGTCGGCAAAGGGCACCTGAGCGTATTCCTCATTTTCGTAGAGCGAGGTGCGGCTGCCTGGCGGCACATTCGCCCAGCCTTCGCGCTCGGCCACCAGTTCCAGATACTCTTTCGAGGTCGCCCAGTTGATGAACTCCATCGCGGCCTCTTGCTGCTGCGTGCTCGCCGGAATGGCCAGCGCCCAGGCCCAGAGCCAGTTGGCGCGCTTGTCCAGTCCTTCCCTGTTCGGCGCGAGCGCAAAGCCCACGCTGTCAGCGACGGTCGAATCATTGGGGTTTGTCACGAAGCTTGCGGCCACGGTCGCATCGATCCACATGCCGCACCGGCCCTGCTGAAACAGGGTAAGGTTTTCGTTGAAGCCATTATTGGCCGCGCCCGAAGGCCCGTAGTTCTGGATCAGGTCGTTGTAGAAGGTCACGGCCTCGAGCCATTCGGGGCTGTCAAGCTGGGCGTTCCAGTCCTCGTCAAACCAGCGCGCACCGAAGGAATTGGCGACCGTGGTGATGAAGGCCATGTTCTCGCCCCAGCCGGCCCGGCCCCGCATGCAGATGCCATTGATGCCGTTATCGCGGTCGGTCATTGCCTCGGCAGCGGCGGCAATATCGTCCCATGTGGGCTCTTCAGGCATTTCCAGCCCGGCGGCTTCCATCAGGTCAGTGCGATACATGACCATCGAGCTTTCGCCGTAGAAGGGCGCCGCGTAAAGACTGTCCTCGAAGGAAAGCCCCGCACGCATCGCCGGCAGGATGTCATTGATGTCATATTCTTCGGGCAGGTCGTCGAGCGAGACCAGCCAGCTGCGCTCCGCCCAGATCGGCGCCTCGTACATGCCGATGGTCATGACGTCGAACTGTCCGCCACTGGTCGCGATGTCCTGCGTGACGCGCTGGCGCAGGATATTCTCCTCAAGGATCACCCATTCCAGCTCAATGCCCGTCGCTTCTGTGAATTCACTGCTCAGACCCTGCATGCGGATCATGTCGCCATTGTTGACAGTCGCGATTGTGAGCGTCTGGGCATAGGCGCCCGAGGACGCGATCAGCGCAATCGCTGTCGATGCCACAAGTGACCTTCCGAGTCTCATCTGATTCCTCCCTGAATTCTGTGAGTATCTGTGAGGATAGTTGATATGTTGTCACGCGGTCAATAAAAATTTTACACGCGGAAAATTTACGCGGATTTGCGCAGGATGAGCTTCGTGGGGTACAGGAATTCTGCGCGGGCCTCAGGCATGGTCCCGTCCTCAAGCATGTGGAACAGCACCTCGACAGCCTTGTTTGAGACCGAATCATAATCATGTGCAACTGTCGTCAGTGGGGGGCAGGTGAAGCGCGAGACTGGATGATCGTCATGCGACATCACCCGCATTGCCGCATCCGCGCCATAGCCTACCGACAGGCCTTCCTCGAAGCAGGCAGTCAGAAAACCCACGGCAAGCCGGTCGTTACTGCACAGAACCGTATTCGTCGGCAGCGCCTTTTCGCGGATCGCCCTGAGCCCCCCTTCGTAGCCGATCCGCTCGAAATCCCAGCCGTCGCCGTCGATCTTGACGACATGGGGCTCAAGCCCTAACCGCTCCATATTCGCGATATAGGCGATGCGGCGCTTGTTGGCGTTCGGATTGGCGGGGTTGCGCATTTCGAAAAAAACCGGCGAAGTGCCGGTCCGCACAAGATAGTTTACGCTTTGCGTCACGAAATCCGTGTTGTCAGAGCCGACGAAGACCTTGCCCACGCCGTCGATATTGCTGTCGAAGAGCACAGTCGGAACATCCGCGCAGAAACGCTCTATCGCCGCCCGGTCCGAAACGCGCCCAAGTGGAGCGAGCAGTACGCCCGCAGGTTTCAGCACGCGAAGGCTTTCCAGGATCGCGTTTTCAAGGTGCTGCTCGCCATGCGCGGAAAACAGGATCGGCCAGAACCCTGCATCGATGCAGCGCCGCTCGATCTTTCGGGCAATCTCGGCGAAGAAAGGGTCGGCGAGATAGGGAACAACCACGCCGACAATTTTTGTGAGCTTGCGATTCTGGTTCATGGCAAAGATATTCGGACGGAAATCATACTGCTCGAGGGCAGTCTCGATACGTTCGCGTGTCGATGGGCGGACACTGTCGGGATCCTGAAAATACTTTGACACGGTCGGACGCGAGATCCCGCTGACAGTCGCGAATTCTTCCATGTTACGAATTTTCTGCCCAGTCACCTGATCGTGCCCTCAGCCCGTTGCCCGGTTCGGAAGCTTCACTTGCGCAAGATTATTCTTTTCGCGCGACAAGTTTCAATAATTATTTTGGTAAGTTTGCGTCATGCCCATGTGCGCTTCAGGCATGGTCGCCCGAATCGATGCGCTATTGTCCGCCGTCCCTGCATGCCCGCAATCTGTCGCATGTCCATCGCGCGCTGCCGAGCAGATCGAATGGCTCAGTTGATTCTCAGAAAGTGACGATTGATGCCCGAGCGAGGGCCCCGTGAAATGCTCCGGCACGCCCACCGGTTCGCATTGCGTGATGAACCGCTCCCGGGTTGAATGGAACATCAGCCCGGGGGCGATCCGCCCCATCCATTAACGCGCATCGATGCAATTGGTGCACCAGATTTTCACGCATTTCGCTGGCCGCAAAGTCGGGGCGCGAGAGGTCCTAATTTTGCCGGACAGGGTGCCGCCTGATGTGACAGGGGATAGAAGCGCCTTGCGTTCGGCCATTTCCACCTTGAACGGTTGCGAAGACAGGATCGGTATCGGCAGTGCGCCCTGATCTGGCAGATCCTGCACCGCCT
>SLKB01000223.1 GCA_007134805.1 Paracoccaceae bacterium | reverse complement strand
TGGCAGCCCGTAGGGGAATCGAACCCCTCTTTCCAGGTTGAAAACCTGGCGTCCTAACCGATAGACGAACGGGCCAGCTGCTGTCGCGCGTTCTATGCAAAGGACTGGGGCAGTGCAAGGGGGTTTGTGACGAATTTTTGAGGCAACGCCACGTGATGGAGCGCGGGGCTCAGGGGCGCGCAGCGTCCTCTATGCGCAGCTGCGGGCGGTTGCGGCCGCCCCAGCTGTTGACCTCCAGCCGACCGGCCAGATGCAGGCTGCGTCCTTCATGCGCCAGCAGAAACGGGCCGAGATCGGAGTCAAACGCCCCGAAGGCGACAGCCTCGAGCGCGGCACCGCTGCCGTCGCTAAGACGCATGCGCAGATGTGTCTCGCCCATGCGCCGCGCGGCACTGACATGAGTTGCAGCGAAGGCAAAGCGGGGCGCGGGCGCGGCCGCGCCGAAAGGGCCCGCGGCCTCGATCTGGCTGATGAGTTCCTGCGTTGCCGCCCTTGGCGACAGCAGCGTGTCGATGCGCAGATCGGCCTGCACCTGATCACCCGTGCCTTGCTGGGCTAGGAGCGAGCCGAGCCGCGCCATGGCCGGCTCGAGGTGCTCGCGCGCGACGGTCAGGCCCGCGGCCATCTTGTGCCCGCCGCCTTTCAGCAACAGTCCTTCCTGCACCAGCCGGTGGATCGCCGAGCCCAGATCCACGCCGGGCACCGAGCGACCCGAGCCCTTGCCCTCGTCGCCGTCACCGTCACCGTCACCGTCGAAGCTGATCACGATTGCTGGGCGATTGGTGGCCTCTTTCAGGCGCGCGGCCGTGATGCCGATCACGCCGGGGTGCCAGCCCGTGCCGGCGGCCCAGACGACCGGGCCGTGCGTGCCGCGCGCCTCGGCCTGCGAGAGGGCCTCGGCGCGCACGGCAGCCTCGATATCGCGTCGCTCGGCGTTGAGCGCCTCCAGCCGTGCGGCGAGGGCTTCGGCCTCGGCCGGGTCATCGCAGGCCAGCAGCCGCGCGCCCAGATCTGCCGCGCCGATCCGTCCACCGGCATTGACCCGCGGGCCCAGCACAAAGCCCAGATGATACGTGCGCGGCGCGCTATCGAGCCGCGCGGCATCGGCGAGCGCGCGCAAGCCCAGGTTCTGGCGGCCGGCCATCACCCGCAACCCCTGCCGGACAAACGCCCGGTTGACGCCAGTCAGGGGCGCGACATCAGCCACAGTCGCGAGCGCGACAAGATCAAGCAGGCGCATCAGATCGGGCGGATGACTGCCTGCCGCGCGCATCTGGCGATTTGTCTCGACCAGCATCAGGAAGACGACAGCAGCGGCACAGAGATGCCCCAGATCGCCGGACTCGTCCTGACGATTGGGGTTTACGACGGCTAGCGCCTCGGGCAGGGTTTCGGCACCGAGGTGATGATCGAGGATCACCACATCAGCATCACTTGCAGCGGCGATGGCTTCGTGGCTCATGGTGCCACAATCGACGCAGAGGATCAGGTCATGGTCGCGGGCGAGCGCCCGCATCGCCGGGACGTTCGGGCCATAGCCTTCGGTGATGCGGTCGGGGATGTAAAGCTTCGCGTGCCGCCCGATGCCGCGCAGCCAGGACAGGATCAACGCGGCCGAGGCGCCGCCATCGACATCGTAATCGGCAAAGATCGCAATGCGCTCACCGCGGTGGGCGGCAGCGAGAAAGCGCGCGGCTGCCTTGTGCATGTCGCGCAAGAGCCGCGGATCGGGCAGGAGGTCCCGCAAGGAGGGCGCGAGATAGGCCTGCGCGTCCTCGGGGGCCACGCGCGCGCGCGCGAGGACGCCGCAGACCGCCGGCGGCAGGCGGGTGATCTGGTGCATTGCATCGGCCATCCGGACCTGCGCAGGTTCCGGGCCGGACCAGCGCCGGCCGAGCGCGGACTGCTCGACGCCAAGGAAGGCGGGCGTCTCGGCGATGGTGCGAAGCGGCGCGCCCATGATCGCGCTCAGATCGGGGTGCGGTAGGTCATCCGGCGGACCGAGCCGGTCTTCGAGCGCATCAGCACAGTATCGGTCGTCACCCAGCCGGGTTCGGTGCGGATGCCGCGCACGATCGAACCGTCGGTGACACCGGTCGCGGCAAAGATGACATCGCCCGTTATCATCTCGTCACGGCTGTAGATCTTGTCGAGATCCTTGAGCCCGGCGCGGCGGGCGCGGCCGATCTCATCCTCGTTGCGGAAAAGCAGCTTGCCATAGATCTGCCCGCCCATGCATTTCAGGGCGGCCGCGGCGAGAACCCCCTCGGGCGCGCCGCCCGATCCCATATACATGTCGATCCCGGTAACGTCGGGCTCTGCGCAGTGAATGACGCCTGCGACATCGCCATCCATGATAAGCCTGATCGCCGCCCCGGTCGAGCGCAGATCCGCGACCATATCTTCATGCCGCGGCCGTTCGAGCACGCAGACGGAAATGTCGGACGGCGCGCAGCCCTTGGCTTTCGCAAGCGCCCGCACCCGGTCCGAGGGGCTCATGTCCATCGTGACCACGCCTTGCGGATAGCCTGGACCTATGGCGAGCTTGTCCATGTAGACATCGGGCGCATGCAGCATCGTGCCGCGCGGTGCCATCGCGATCACTGTCAGCGCATTGGGGAAATCCTTGGCGGTGAGGGTCGTGCCTTCGAGCGGGTCCAGCGCGATATCCACCTCGGGGCCGTTTCCGTTGCCGACCTCTTCGCCGATGAAGAGCATCGGCGCCTCGTCCCGCTCGCCTTCGCCGATGACCACGCGGCCCCTGATGTCGAGCATGTTGAGCTGGTTGCGCATCGCATCGACTGCCGCCTGATCGGCCGCTTTCTCGTCGCCGCGCCCGACGAGCTTGGCCGAGGCGAGTGCGGCGGCTTCCGTCACGCGGGCGAGGCCGAGGGACAACATGCGATCATGAAATTCGGGAGGCGTGGTCATGGGCTGTCCCTTGCTTGAAATCTTTGCACCAATGTAGCGGCAAAGCCCCACCCGACACAAGCCTTTGTGGTGCCGGCAGCGCTAACGCCCAGATCAGCCATTATGCGCGGGTCAATCTTCCTCGATCGCCAGCGCCACAGGATCTCCCATCACAACGCCGGTTTTCACCGACAGCGCCATTGCGTGGTCGATTGCGTCGCGTGTGGTCTTGTGCGTGATGATCAGCACTGGCGCGCGGGTGTCCTGGTGGCCATACTGGCGCATCCGGTTGATCGAGACACCGGCATTGCCAAGCGCTTCGGCAACCTTGGCAAGCGCGCCGGGCTTGTCCATGAGCCCCATGCGCAGATACCAGGGCTTGGACCCGAGCGCCTTGGCCGAGACCGCCGCATCCAGGGTTGTCGCCGGTTGGCCGAAGACTGGCAGGCGCATCCCGCGTGCGATATCGATCACATCGCCGATCACGGCGCTGGCGGTCGGGCCTTCGCCCGCGCCGGGGCCGCGCAGGATGATCTGTTCGACAGCATCGCCCTCGATCACGATCATATTCGTGCCGCCCTTGAGCTGGCCGAGCGGGCTATCGGCCGGGACGAGGCAGGGGGTCATCGACTGTTCAAGCCCGCGCCCGGTCATCTGCGCGACCCCGAGGAGCTTGATGCGCAGCCCGAGATCGGCGGCCGCGCGAATGTCCTCGATCGATATCCGTTCGATCCCGCCGAGATTGATCGCCTCGAAATCCGGCCGTGTCCCGAAGGCCATCGCGCTAAGCAGCGTGAGCTTGTGCGCGGCATCGATGCCGCCCACATCCAGCATCGGATCGGCTTCAAGATACCCCAGCTGGTTGGCTTCCTCGAACACTGTCTCGTAGGGCAGGCCCGCATCTTCCATCCGGGTCAGGATGTAGTTGCAGGTACCGTTCATGACCCCTTTGATGCGGGTGATGCGATTGCCGGCCAGCCCTTCACCCAGGACCTTCACAACCGGAATGCCTCCCGCGACCGCCGCCTCGAACCGCAGCGCGACGCCTGCGGCCTCGGCAGCCTCGGCAAGCGCCTGTCCGTGGATCGCCAGAAGCGCCTTGTTGGCCGTCACGACATCCTTGCCTGAGGCGATCGCGGTCTCGGTCAATGCCTTGGCCGGGCCATTCTCGCCCCCCATCAGCTCGATCACCACATCGATATCGTCGCGCCGCGCAAGCTCTACCGGATCATCGACCCAGTCATAGTCCGAGATATCGACGCCACGATTGCGCGAGCGCGAGCGCGCACAGACGGCCCGGATCTCGATGGCGCGGCCCGCGCGGAGGGTCAGCAGATCGGCATTGGTCTGCACGATGCGAATGAGCCCTGTGCCGACTGTGCCAAGTCCGGCGATACCAAGGCGCAGGGGAGGGGTCATGGCGAGGGCTCCGCGAGTGGATGGGTGGATCGCGGGTCTGTTAGCGGCTTGGGCGCGCGGGTGCAATCTGCGTCTTGTGCAATGCGCGCGCCCTGTGGTCAGCCGGCCCCGAGCTTCGCCGCGTCCCGCGCCAGCTGCTCGTGCGTGGCACTGCGCCGATACCAGAGCGTGATCAGTGTCGAGCTGATCACGATGAACAGCGAATAGAGGATGGGAATCAGCAGCACGGCCTGCTGCTGTGCTGCGGAAAAACTAAGTGTGATCACCAGAACTGCGAGCGGTCCGTTCTGGATCCCCGTCTCAAGGCTGATGGTGCGCGCGCGATTGGTATCCTGCGCGAGCGCCCGCGCGACCCAGTAGCCGAAGAGCATCCCCATCAGCCCGATTCCGATCGTCGCGAAATACACATGCGGCGCGGTTTCAAGCAGCAGCACGTAATTGCGCGGCACCCAGCTTGCGATCAGGAAGATGATCACGACGACACCCATGAAGGACCCGATCAATTCGATCGTGGCGCCGATATTCGGGTTGAGCTTGCGCAGCCCCATGCCCAGAAGCGTCGGCACCAGCAGAACCCCGAGGATCTGGGCGACATTTCCGGGAGGGATCGCGAACTCAGCAGGCACCCCTGCCAGTCCGCCGTAAAAGGCCAGCAGCAGCGGCACCATCGCCACGGCAACAATCGTCGAAACGGTCGTCATCATGATCGAGAGCGCCAGAACCCCCTTGCTGAAATAGGCGAAGATGTTCGACGTGGTCCCCCCCGGCATACAGGCGATGAGGATCAGCCCGACCACCAGCGCGGGCGGCAGCCCGAGCCCGACCGCCAGCAAGAAGCCCAGCAGGGGCATCACCACGAACTGACTCAGCAGCCCCACGAGGATGCCCTTCGGCTTGCGGAACGAGAGCCGAAAATCGCGCGGCGTCATCGAGGCACCCATGCCCAGCATGATCACCATCATCATCACGCCCAGAAGATTTGTTTCAAGCTCGGTCAGCATCTTCTCAGCCCTCCTGCGCGAATTCGGCGCGCGCCTCGGCCTTGAGGTCCTTGCGGAGGATCTTCCCGATGGGCGATTTCGGCAGCGCGTCGCGCAGCACGACCGATTTCGGCACTTTATAGGCGGCCAGATGCTCGCGGCAATGGGCGATCACAGCCTCTTTCGTGACCAGGTCGGACACATCGGGGTTCTGGACGACATAGGCGCGCACGGCCTCGCCCGTCGCAGTGTCGGGGATACCGATGACGGCGGCTTCCAGCACCGAGGGCAGATGCGACAGGCACTCCTCGATCTCGTTGGGGTAGACATTGAAGCCGGACACGAGAACCATGTCCTTCTTGCGATCCACGATGCGCAGATAGCCATCATCATCCATCACGGCGACATCGCCGGTGAAGACCCAGCCATTGCGCAGGGTCTGTTCGGTCTCGTCGGGGCGGTTCCAGTAGCCGCGCATCACTTGCGGGCCGCGCACGATCAATTCCCCGGGCTCGCCAAGGGGCACGGGCTCTGCGTCCTCGTCGACCAGCGCGACATCGGTGCTGGGCACGGGCACCCCGATCGAGCCGGGGCGCGTGGCGCGGTCGAGCGGGTTGAAGCTGACCAGCGGCGCGGTTTCGGTCAACCCGTAGCCTTCCGAGATGCGCGTGCCCGTGACCTCCTGCCAGCGGATGGCCACGCCCTGATGCAGCGCCGTCCCCCCGGCAATCGCGGCCTTGAGCGTCTTCGGAGGGTAGGTCGCGAACCATTCCTCGTTCATCAGCCCGTTGAAGAGCGTGTTCACGCCCGTGATCCATGTCACCGGGGTGTTTTCAAGCGCACGCTGGATATTCTGCACTGGCCGGGGCGAGGGCACGAGGACATTGCGCGCACCCAGCGCGAAGAATGTCATCAGGTTCGCTGTGAAGGCGAATATGTGATAGAGCGGCAACGCCGTCAGGACGCAATCCTCACGAGTCATGTGGCGACCGCCCACGGCCTTGACCTGTTCGAGGTTGGACAGGATGTTGCCATGGGTCAGCATGGCAGCCTTGGCGACGCCCGTGGTCCCGCCGGTGTATTGCAGCAGCGCCAGGTCGCCGGGGCGCAGACGGTTCCAATCGTCGAGTTTCGGCAGCGCGGCACCGCGCCGCAGCGCCTCGCGAATGCGCAGCACCGGGACAGGCAGATCGGGGACAGGCGGCAAGCTGCGGGTCCAGACCTTCTGCACGGCGCGCACGATGGCTTCCGGGATCCGGGGGAAGAATTCCGGCACGCCGGCCAGCACGACATGGCGGATGCGCGTCTGCGGCACGACCGTGCGGAGCTTGTCGGCGAAGATGTCGCAGATCACCAGCGCCTCGACCCCGGCATCGTTGAACTGGTGGATCATTTCGCGCGGGGTGTAGAGCGGGTTGGTGTTGACCAGCACACAGCCCGCCTTGAACACTCCGAACGCCGCGACAGGATATGCAAGGCCATTGGGAAGCTGGACAGCCACCCGCGTGCCCGGCGCGAGCTTGCAGTGATGGCGCAGGAACGACGCGAAGCGGTCCGACATCTGCCCCAAGGCGCTAAAGCCGAGCGAGCCGTTCATCCCGTTGGGCACAACGCAGGTGAAGGCGGTGCTGCCAGCATAGGTTGTGCAGGCATTATCCACAAGTGCGGCAAGCGAGGCGTGGCGCAGGGGCGGGATCTCGGGCGGGATCTCGGCCCCGTAGGCCGCAATCCATGGACGGGCTTGTGCGTTCATTGGCAGACCTCCCTGTTGCAGGGCCGCTCGGGCCGCCGCACTCCTCCTCGTCGCAACAAAAGCCCAGCTTGCCCTGCCGCACAAGCCTGACTTTGGCGCGCCCTACCGAAAACGCAGCGTCAGTGCTGCGGGCCGACCCTGTCGCCAACGGGCCATGGCATCGGGAAAAGCGCGCGAAACCTTGCCTTTGTCATGTGGATTTCATATCCCCGCGCCTCATGTCCTGAAGCGTTCGACGCAAGGAGACAATAATGCCCGATAAAGTGTTTCAGACCTACGGGATCCATCGCTGGGCGGCGGGGATGTTCGCCCGGATGGAGAATGGTGATCTGGGGCTGGTGAACCCCGCCCGCCCGGGGGATCCGCCCGCGTCCCTGCCGGATCTGTTGCACAATCTGGACGCGCGCGGCATTCATACACCGGTTCTGGTGCGCGTGGGGGCGTTCCTGCGCCGTCAACTCGAAGCGCTCAACATGGCCTTCGCCCGCGCGATCGAGGCCAATGGCTATCAGGCCCCCTATCGCGGGGTGTTCCCGATCAAGGTGAACCAGCAGGCCGAGGTCATCGACCGCATCGTGGAGTATGGGCGCCCTTTCAGTTTCGGGCTAGAAGCCGGGTCCAAGCCCGAACTCATCCTCGCGCTGTCGCGTGACCTGCCGAAGGACGCTCTGCTGATCTGCAACGGGATCAAGGATGCGGAATTCATCCGCCTGGGTATCCTCGCGCGCAAGGCGGGCATAAATTGCGTCCTCGTCATCGAGAGCCCGGGCGAAGCCGACACTGTCATCGCCGAGGCGAGGCGGCTGGGTGAAAAGCCCGCGCTTGGGGTGCGCATCAAGCTCACGCGCCGCGTCACGGGCAATTGGGCCGACAGTTCCGGCGACCGGTCGACCTTCGGGCTGACCACCAAGGAAGTCGTCGATCTGATCGACAAGCTGCGCGCTGAGGACATGCTGGATTGTCTCGTGCTGCAACATTCGCATCTGGGCAGCCAGGTGCCGCAGATGATGGATATCCGCCAGGCCGTGGACGAGGCCTGCCGCTTCTATACCGAATTGCGCAGGCTGGGCGCGCCGCTGATCTATCTGGATCTCGGGGGCGGGCTTGGCATCGACTACACGGGCGAGGCGCGCGCATCGGAAAATTCGGTCAACTACACGGTTGAGGAATATTGCACCAATCTGGTCGAAACCGTGAAATACCAGATGGACGCAGCCGATGTGCCCCACCCCACCCTGATCACCGAATCGGGCCGTGCGATTGTCGCCTATTCCTCGATGCTGTTGTCGGACATCCTCGAGGCGAGCTATTTCGACCGCGCCGCCCCGATCACGCCTGAGGCGGAAGATCACCACATGCTCTTCGACATGGCGGCAATCGTCGATTACCTGAAGCCAAGGCGCATCCAGGAATGCCTGAACGACGCCGAATACTACCGCGAGGAATTGCGCGCGCTCTTCCGGCGCGGGGTAATCGGGATCGAGGAAGTCGCACGCGCCGAACAGATCTTTCTCTTCCTCGTGGGGCGCATCAAGGAACTCGTGGCGCAGACCCCCGATGTGCCGCAAGAGGTGCTCGAGGAGCTTTCGGCTCATCGTGACATCTACCGCGCGAATTTCTCGCTCTTCCAGTCGCTGCCGGATGTCTGGGCGATCGACCAGCTGGTGCCCATCGCGCCGCTTCAGCGGCTCAACGAGACCCCTGTCCGGCGCGCGGTCCTGTCAGACATCACCTGCGACAGTGACGGCAAGATCGACCGGTTCGTCCTGGGCGATGGCATCGGCAATGCCCTGCCGGTGCACGAATTGCGCCCGAATGAGCGATATTTCATCGGTATCTTCCTGATCGGCGCCTATCAGGAAACGCTGGGCGATCTGCACAATCTCTTTGGGGACACCAATGTGGTCACGGTCGATTTCAACGAGGACGGGGTGCTGGAATTGCAGCACGAGGTCGAGGGCGATACGGTGTCCGAAGTGATGGCCTATGTCGAATATGAACCCAAGCAGTGCCTCGATGCGTTCAAGCGCATCGTCGAGCGCGGTGTACGGGAAGGGGCGCTTAACCCTTCGCAGCGGCGCATGCTGATGGAAACCTACCGCCACGCGATGGGCGGCTACACCTATTATGAACATGAGGATCAGACCCATGGCTGACAACAAGGATGTTCTCGTAATTGGAGCGGGCGGCGTGGCCTCGGTCACGCTGCACAAGATGGCGATGAACCGCGATCTGTTCCCGGGGCGCATTGCGGTGGCAAGCCGGACGCTCGCCAAATGCGAGACGATCGCAGCCTCGGTGAAAAACCGCACAGGTGTCACGATCGAAATCTATCAGGTCGATGCCGATGACGTGGCCCAAATGGTCGCGCTGATCGAGGCGGTGAAGCCTGTGCTTCTGGTCAATCTCGCGCTGCCCTATCAGGACATGACACTGATGGAGGCCTGCCTGAAGACTGGCACGCATTATCTCGACACGGCCAATTACGAGCCGCCCGAGGAAGCCAAGTTCGAATATTCCCACCAATGGGCGCTGCATGACCAGTTCAGGGATGCGGGCCTCATGGCGACCTTGGGCGTCGGCTTTGACCCCGGGGTCACCTCGATCTTCGCAGCCTATGTTCGCAAGCACTACCTGAGCGGCATCCGCCAGATCGACATTCTGGATTGCAATGGCGGCGATCACGGGCATCCCTTTGCCACAAATTTCAACCCGGAGATCAATATCCGCGAAGTCACTGCCGAGGTGCGGCATTGGGAAAACGGCGGCTGGGTGACCAGCCCCGCGATGTCCACCAAGGTGCCCTTCCAGTTCGAGCAGGTGGGCGAGAAGAACATGTATCTGATGTATCACGAGGAGCTTGAGAGCCTCGTGACGCATTTCCCGGAGATCGAGCGCGCGCGCTTCTGGATGACCTTTGGCGACGCCTATATCAACCATGTCACGGTGCTCTCGAATATTGGCATGACCTCAATCGAGCCGGTCGAGTATCAGGGGAGCCAGATCGTCCCGCTGCAATTCCTCAAGGCAGTGCTCCCCGATCCCGGCGATCTCGGCGCGCGGACCAAGGGCAAGACCAATATCGGCGACATCATCACGGGTCCAGCGAAGGACGGCACGGGCGAGAAGACGTACTACATCTACAATATCTGCGACCATGAGGAATGCTACCGCGAGGTGGGCAGTCAGGCAGTCAGCTACACCACGGGCGTGCCGGCCTTCATCGGGGCGGCGCTGATG
>SLKB01000133.1 GCA_007134805.1 Paracoccaceae bacterium | reverse complement strand
GACGGGCTGCATTCGCGTGTGCGCCCGGCCCTGCAGCCCCGCGAGATGTCACCCGGCTTTACAGGTCAGGTTGCCTGGCGCGCCTTGATCCCGACCGGCAGCACGCAGCCTGACGCGGTGGCCGAGGTGTTCATGGGTCCGGGCCGGCATCTGGTGAGCTACCCGCTGCGGGACGGAGAGTTGCGCAACCTCGTGGCTGTCGAGGAACGCAGCGCCTGGGCGCAAGAGGGATGGCGCCATCCCGATGACCCCGCAAATCTGCGCGCAGCATTCACGCGCTTCAGTGATCCGGTGCGCGCGTGGCTCGACCAGGTGGATGAGGTCTGGTTGTGGGGCCTGTTCCGGCACCCGGTCGCCGAGCGATGGCATGGCGCGGCCGCAGCTCTGCTTGGCGATGCCGCCCACCCGACCTTGCCCTTCATGGCGCAGGGCGCAAATCTCGCGCTCGAGGATGCGTGGGTTCTGGCGCGCGAGGTCGAGCGTGGCACGGATCTCACGCAGGGGCTTGCGGCCTATCAGGCGCGGCGGCGCGTGCGTGTTGCAAAGGTCGTAGAGGTCGCCAACCGCAACGCCCGGAACTACCACTTGCGGCCTCCACTTGCGCAGATCGCGCATGCCCTGCTCCGGGTCGGGGGGCGATTGCGCCCCGATGCCGCCCTGCGCCGCTTCGACTGGATCTACGGTCATGATGTCACGGCCGCGTGATTTCAGATGACATCATTGGCCAAGACCCCCATGTTATGACCTCACCATCGTCAAAGAGGCATCATGGACAGCGATCAGATTATGCGGCTGGTCTATCTCGGCGTCTGGGGAACCGTCCTGATCAGCTATTTCCTGATTGCGCGGAGCCAGAGCCTGGGACAGTCCTTGCGTCAGTTGATGCTCTGGGGGCTGATTTTCGTCGGTGTGGCCGCGGGTTATGGGCTTTGGCAGGACATGACATCGCAGAATGGTGCAATCAGCGTGGGCGATGGCGAGATCATCCTCAGGGTCCAGCGCGACGGCCATTTCCACCTCGACCTGGACATCAACGGCACGCCCGTCTCGTTTCTGATCGATACGGGCGCGACAGATCTGGTCCTGTCCCAGAGCGACGCCGAGCGCGTCGGTCTGAACCCGTCCGAATTGCCCTATCTCGGGCAGGCGCGGACGGCAAATGGCATTGTCGGGCTTGCGCGCGTCACGCTTGATGAGGTCGTGCTCTCCCATGATGGGATCGAGTTTCGCGACACGCGCGTGCCGGCCTTCGTCAATGAGGGTCAACTCGATGTCTCGCTTCTGGGCATGGGCTATCTGCGCCGCTATGCCCGGATCTCGATCGAGGGCGACCGGCTGATCCTCGAACGCTAGGCCGGCCATTTCCCTTGTCTGACCGCACGCGCGCGGCTAGGACACTGACAAGCGCAGAAAGGATCCCACATGCCTGATGACCTGATCAATTCCTTTATGACCGGCCCGGACGAGCAGGGCCGCTTCGGCATCTATGGCGGCCGCTTCGTGTCCGAGACGCTGATGCCGCTGATCCTTCAACTCGAAGCGCAATACGACCATGCCAAGACCGACCCGGAGTTCTGGGCGCAGATGCAGGATCTCTGGACGCATTACGTGGGCCGCCCGTCGCCGCTCTATTTTGCCGAACGACTGACCGAGCATTGCGGCGGCGCGAAGATCTACCTCAAGCGCGACGAGTTGAACCACACTGGCGCCCACAAGATCAACAATGTACTGGGCCAGATCCTGTTGGCGATGCGCATGGGGAAAACGCGGATCATCGCGGAAACGGGCGCGGGCCAGCATGGTGTCGCCACCGCGACTGTCTGCGCGCGCTTCGGGCTGAAATGTGTGGTCTATATGGGCGCACATGATGTCGAGCGTCAGGCGCCCAATGTCTTTCGCATGAAGCTTCTTGGCGCCGAGGTTGTGCCGGTGCGCTCTGGTCGGGGCACGCTCAAGGATGCGATGAATGACGCGCTGCGCGACTGGGTGACGCATGTCCGCGACACCTTCTATTGCATCGGTACCGTCGCCGGGCCGCACCCCTATCCGGCCATGGTGCGGGATTTCCAGTCGATCATCGGCAAGGAAGCGAAAGAGCAGATGATGGCACGCGAAGGGCGGCTGCCCGATACGATCATCGCTGCGATTGGCGGTGGGTCCAATGCGATGGGGCTCTTCTACCCGTTCCTCGACGACACCGATGTGCGCATCATCGGGGTCGAGGCCGGTGGCAAGGGTGTCGATGACCGGATGGAGCATTGCGCCTCACTGACCGGCGGGCGCCCGGGAGTGCTGCATGGCAACCGCACCTATCTCTTGCAGGACGAGGATGGCCAGATCCTAGAGGGGCATTCAATCTCGGCCGGGCTCGATTATCCGGGCATCGGGCCGGAGCATGCGTGGCTCAAGGACACAGGCCGCGCCGAATATGTCGCGATCACCGATCACGAGGCACTCGAGGCGTTCCAGACCTGTTGCGCGCTTGAAGGGATCATTCCGGCGCTGGAGCCAAGCCATGCCCTCGCGCATGTGCTCAAGATTGCACCCGACCTGCCGCGTGATCATCTGCTGATCATGAACATGTGTGGGCGTGGCGACAAGGACATCAACACCGTCGCGCGCCATTTCGGGGTCGAACTGAACTGAGGGCCGCGCCTCAATCGAGATCGAGTGCGTGGGCCTTCAGGATCTCCAGCGGCACCACCTCGAGCGCGCGTTGATGAGTGCTCTTCAAGCGCACCTGGGGTGCCGCGCCCTCCAAATGCGCTTGCAGGAACCGGCCCGCGCACAGGCACCAGTAATCGCCCGGCTTCAAGCCGGGAAAGGCGAATTCGGGCCGCGCCGTCGACAGATCATTGCCTAGATATTTGGAAAGCGCCAGGAACTCCGCAGTCATCACGGCGCAGACTGTATGATTGCCCTGATCTTGCGGGCAGGTATCGCAGGCTCCGTTGCGGAAGAAACCGGTCATCGGCTTGCGAGAGCAACTCTCAAGGCTGCTCCCCAACACATTGATCGAAGGGTCGATCTTGACGTTCATTGCAAACCTCATTTCCGGGTATGAAGGCAGATAGTCCTGCCGATCTTCAATTCCATGGGGTCGCGGGATCGGGCGCCTGCCAGTTGATCCATCGGCTGTAAAAATTGACCCGCCCGAGGTCAATCTCGGCGCCTTCTGGCCAGAGCCGCAGGCGCAGTGCTGCGCCCGGGCGCTGGCCGTAATACTCTATGCTCAGATGGGCGAGCGGGGTATCGCGCGAAGCCTTCGGGCCCGCAGCGATCAGCATCTGCTCGCCGCGCGCCTGATCGGCTGCGGAAAGGTATTGCCACATGATCGTGTGGCAGAGCAGATGCAGCGTCTTCGCAGGAGGCCAGCGCGACCCTGCTCTCTGGCGAGCCGAGCCGATGTGCCGCGGCTTCGGCGCTCGCAATGCGTGCGAAAACTCATCGGAAGCGGTCAATCAGTTTCTGAAGCGGGCTTCGTGGCGCCTCATTGTCCGGTGGCTGCGCCGTGTTGGGCGGGCTCTTTGGCTTGGCCTTGGGGCGGGGCGCAGGATCTCTGGTGCCGCGGTTCAGCGCGATCGCATTTCCGAAACCGGCCGTGTCACCCGCCGCAAGCTGTGCGGCACCCCCGGACACGCCGCGCAGAAGATCATCCAGCCAGTCCTGATCGGCGCGCGCGAAATCCGACAGGACATAGGGCACGACCCTGTCCTTGTGCCCCGGATGCCCGATGCCAAG
Organism: Paracoccaceae bacterium; assembly: GCA_007134805.1. Classification (GTDB taxonomy): domain Bacteria; phylum Pseudomonadota; class Alphaproteobacteria; order Rhodobacterales; family Rhodobacteraceae; genus Roseinatronobacter. The sequence continues at coordinate 6,576 of SLKB01000133.1, read as the reverse complement.
GCGGACCCGGGTGAAGTCAGGGCCCAGATGCTGCTGGATCGATCGCAGCCCGTTATGGCCTGCATGCCCGCCCGCGGTCTTCAGGCGCACCTTGCCGGGGGCAAGATCCAGCTCGTCATGGAATACCACCAGCTCACCCAAGTCGAGCTTGTAGAAACGCAGCGCAGCCGCGACCGCCTCACCCGACAGGTTCATGAAGGTTTGCGGCTTCATGAGCAGTACTTTCTCGTTGCCAAGCGTGCCGTCACTGACCAGCGCCTGAAACTTGGACCTCCACGGCGCGAAGCCATGATCCTCGGCGATCCGGTCCATCACCATGAAGCCGATATTATGGCGGTTGCCTGTATATTTTGCGCCCGGATTACCGAGCCCTGCGAAAATCTTCATTACCTGCCTTTCCGCAATCCCTGCCAGAGCATACGCCAGCCCGCCCGCGTCGAAAAGCGCCCGGTTGCGCTGGTGGCTCCTGCAGGTAGGATGCCTGCGCGGCGAGAAGAAAAAGGCATCTGCATGTATCTGACCATCAATCGCTTTCAGGTCCGTCCAGGACAAGAGGCTGCCTTCGAGGAGGTCTGGACCAACCGTGAGAGCAAACTGCCGGGACTTGACGGGTTCGTCGAGTTTCACCTGTTTCGGGGCGCGAGCGACGCTGAAAGTACGGTCTACCTGTCCCACACGCTCTGGCGCGACAAGGCTGCGTTCGAGGACTGGGCGAAATCGCAGAATTTTCGGGGTGCGCACAAGGGCGTGCGCGCGCATGCGGATATCTACCTTGGTCCGCCTGTCCTTGAATTCTACGATTCAGTGCAACAGATCACACCATAGAGTTGAGTAGCTCCGCATAATGAGAAGGGGCAGCGCCCGACGGCGCTGCCCCTTTCATCTGCCAGATCGAGCCGGTCACTCCTCGGCGGGCTCGGCTTCCTCAGCGTCATCTTCGGCCGCGACCAATGCGCGCGGCGCCGAGATATTGGCAATCACGAAATCGCGCTCGATCGTCGGTTTTGTGCCCTCGGGCAGCGTGATCGCCGAGATGGTGATCGTATCGCCGATCTGCAGGCCCTCGAGATTGACGACCAGCTTTTCGGGGATCTCGCCGGCGAGCACGTTGAGTTCCACCTCAGGGCGCACAATGGTGAGCGTCCCGCCGCGTTTCAGGCCCACGCATTGCTCATGGTTGGTGAACTCGACCGGAATGAACAGGTTGATCCGACTTGCACGACGCAGGCGCATCAGGTCGATATGGGTCGGCAGTCCCTTGACCACATCGCGCTGCACGGCGCGGCAGATGACGCGCACGTCATCTTGACCTTCCACCTTCAGGTTGAAAAGTGTCGACAGGAAACGCCCTGCCTTCAGCTTTGCCAGAAGGTAGTTGTATTTGAAATTCAGCGGAAGCGGGTCTGCGCCGCCCCCATAGACGATACCGGGTACGAGTTGCTCGCGACGAGCTTTACGGGCGGCCCCCTTGCCTGTCCCCGTGCGTACCTCGGCGATCAGATCAGGGATCTCACCAGCCATTGTTTAGGTCCTTTCGAACAAAGATAACGGCCCGCCTCCAAGGGTGCGGGCGCGATGAGCCTGCGCTATAGGGCAGATTCGGGGCGAAGGGAAGGGGGCTTGGCATTCTGGCTTGTCAGCCCCCACAAGATCGCAGGAGTGCGGGCAGGGATCACAGCAGCACGGTCGGATCGTCGAAGCCGCGTGGCACGTAAAGGTTGTGTGGCCCCAGATTATGCACATCGGTCTCGCCACAGAGCGCCATGGTGACGTCAAGCTCCTTGTGGATGATCTCGAGCGTCTTGGTCACGCCAGCCTCGCCCATCGCGCCTAGGCCATAGGTCCATGCGCGGCCGATATAGGTGCCCTTCGCTCCCAGTGCGACGGCCTTGAGCACATCCTGTCCGGATCGGATCCCGGAATCGAAATGCACTTCGGACTTGTCGCCGACAGCATCTACAATGCTGGGCAGCATCCGGATCGAACTGACGGCCCCATCGAGTTGCCGTCCCCCGTGGTTCGAGACGACAATTGCATCCGCACCGATTTCAGTCGCGCGCAGGGCATCCTCGGGGGTCATGACGCCCTTGACGATCAGCGGCCCGCCCCACCACTCCTTGAACTGCGCGATCCGCGCCCAATTGAGCGAGACATCGAAAGCCTCGGCCGTCCAGGTCGACAGCGAGGAGGGGTCGCTTACCCCCTTGGCATGGCCCACGATATTGCCGAAGAACCGTCGCTTGGTGCCAAGCATTTCAAGGCCCCAGGGGATTTTCGTCATCATGTTGGCGATGGATTTGACCGTCAGCTTCGGAGGTGCCGACATCCCGTTCTTGATATCCTTATGGCGCTGGCCCAGGACCTGCAAATCGACCGTGACCACAAGTGCAGAGCATTTCGCCGCCTTGGCCCGCTCGATCAGGCGGCGCATGAAATCATCATCCTTGAGCGTGTAGACCTGAAACCAGAACGGTTTTTTCGTATGTGCGGCAACATCCTCGATCGAACAGATCGACATGGTCGATAGACAGAACGGCACGCCGAATTTTTCGGCGGCGCGGGCGGCCTTGATCTCGCCGTCGGCCGATTGCATGCCGGTCAGCCCGACGGGGCCCAGCGCGACGGGCATGGCCACATCCTGCCCTATCATCTTACTGCGGGTGCTGCGCCCCGACATATCGACGGCGACGCGCTGCTTGAGGCGCAGATGTTGAAAATCGCTGCTGTTTTCACGGAAGGTCTGCTCAGTCCAGCTGCCCGATTGCGCATAGTCGTAGAACATGCGCGGCGTGCGCCGGCGATATATCCGGTGCAGATCCTCGATATTGGTAATGACTGGCATCTGCCCCTCCCGCATTCCTGAATTGGTAAAAAAACTTTACCGAAGGCGCGGGGTCGATGCAAGCAGCGCAGGCTTAGTTGAAGACGCGTTTGAACCAGCTCTTCTTCTCGGCGCGCGCCTCTACCTCGGCAGGCTCATGCTCGGTGACACTGTCCTCGGCCGGGACGCTCGCGATTTCAGCAGGGTCCTCCACCTGATCCTTGAACCGTGTGAAGAATTCACCCGCCATCCGCTTGGCGAAGCCATCGACGATGCGGCTTCCGAGTTGTGCGAGCTTGCCGCCGACCTTGGCATCGACCTCGTAATGCAGCACTGTGCCGCCCGCGTCATCGGGCACGAGACGGATCTGCGCCGCACCTTTCGCAAAACCCGCAGCACCTCCCTTGCCTTCGCCAACCAGGGTGCAGCTTTCGCCGGCGACGACGTCCTGCATCGTCACCTGGCCCTTGAAGGTCGCCTTGACCGGTCCGACCTTCTGCACCACCACGGCCTCATAGCCGTCCTCGGAATTGCCGGTTAGTTCCTGACAGCCAGGGACACAGGCCTTCAGCACCTCCGGATCGAACAAGGCATCCCAAACCTTGGTGGGCGGCGCGGCGATCGTACGGTCATCGGTCATCTGCATCTGTGGAACTCCTCCTCTAAGGACCGGCTGAGGATAGCTGAGGATCAGACGATGGCAAAGGCGCCAATGGTCGTAGAGCAGGGCGCCGCATTGACCGGGTGAGGAATTTGTGATCACACTCAAGCATGCCTGCTGCCATACCCCGATCCCTTGCCATGAGCGATCTGCCCTATCAATCTGCGCATGATCGGGTCTATCGCGGCTTGCGCCAGCAGGTCATGCATGGCGAACTCGCGCCTGGGCACGCGCTGACCTTGCGCGGGATCGGCAAGAGTTTCGGGGTCAGCATGACCCCTGCGCGCGAGGCGGTGCGCCGGCTGACGGCCGAAGGGGCGCTCAGCATGTCGGCCTCGGGGCGTGTGACCACGCCAGAGTTGAACCGCGACCGGATCGAAGAGCTGGCCTCAATCCGCGCGCTCCTGGAGCCGGAACTAGCAAGCCGTGCCCTGCGTCGTGCGCATCTGGCGCTCATCGACCGGATGGAGGTCATCAACGAGACCAATGCGCGCGCGGTCTACCGGCAGGAGCCGATCGAGTACATTCGCACTAACCTGGAATTTCACCGGACGCTCTATCTTCGGGCGCAAAGCCCTGCGATGCTGGGACTTCTCGAGACTGTGTGGCTTCAGCTCGGCCCGACCATGCGGGCGCTTTACACGCGATTGCGCCGCACGACAGCGCCCCCGCATCATCGCATGATCCTCGAGGCGCTGCGCGCGGGCGATGACGCCGCGCTGCGCCTTGCGCTGCGGATGGATGTCACACAGGGGCTGCGGCACCTGCAGGGCTGAGATGACGTTACGCAAGGCTGCCGTCTCCGCTCGAGGGCCAGACCAAAAATAAACGGCCCCGGGAATAATCCGGGGCCGTGTCGTTTGTTGTGTGACGCCTTAGGCCGAGGGTTCAGGCTCCAGCCCGCCATCATCGTCGCTCTTGCGGCGACCGCGCGTTTTCGGGATCGCGGCAACCGACGGTTTGCCAGAGGGCTTGCTGTCTTCGTCGTCGTCATCGCGCCCCAGCGGCTCTCCGCGCATCACGCGCGTGATTTCCGGACCGGTCAAGGTCTCGTATTCGAGCAGGCCTTGGGCAAGATTCTCCAACTCGTCACGATGTTCGGTCAGGATGCGCTTGGCGGTCTCATAGCCTTCGTTGACCAGTTCGCGCACCTTGTCGTCGATCATCTTCTGCGTGGTGCCGGAGTGATTGGACCCGCCCCCGTAATTGCCGAGATAGCTCTGCTGTTCATTGGCGTAATCGACATAGCCCAGTTCCGGATCGAAGCCGAATTGCGTGACCATGGCGCGCGCAATCTTGGTGACCTGCTGGATGTCACTTGCGGCGCCAGAGGTGACCGAGTCCGTCCCGAAGACCAGCTCCTCGGCAACACGCCCACCCATCGCCATTGCGATCTTCGACTTGTACTTGCGGTAGGTGACCGATAGCTGATCACGCTCCGGCAAGGAGAGGACGAGGCCAAGCGCACGACCGCGCGGGATGATCGTCGCCTTGTGGATCGGATCATGCTCGGGCACATGAAGCCCCACGACCGCATGGCCGGCCTCGTGATAGGCAGTCAACTTTTTCTCGTCCTCGGACATGACCATCGAGCGCCGCTCGGCACCCATCATGACCTTGTCCTTGGCATTCTCGAAATCGTCCATGGTCACAAAGCGCCGATTCGAGCGCGCTGCCATCAACGCGGCCTCGTTCACGAGGTTCGCCAAATCAGCGCCCGAAAAGCCCGGGGTGCCGCGCGCGATGATGCGCAGATCGACATTCGGCCCCAGCGGCACCTTGCGGGCATGCACGCCAAGAATGCGCTCACGCCCCTTGATGTCGGGGTTGGGCACCTGCACCTGGCGGTCGAAACGACCCGGACGCAGGAGTGCGGGGTCGAGCACATCGGGGCGGTTCGTTGCCGCGACGATTATGATTCCCTCATTGGCCTCGAACCCGTCCATCTCGACCAGCAGTTGGTTAAGCGTCTGCTCACGCTCATCATTGCCGCCACCATAGCCCACGCCGCGGGAACGGCCGACCGCGTCAATCTCGTCGATGAAGACGATGCACGGTGCGTTCTTCTTGGCTTGTTCGAACATGTCGCGCACACGGCTCGCACCCACGCCGACGAACATCTCGACGAAGTCCGACCCCGAAATCGTGAAAAAGGGCACGCCGGCCTCGCCCGCAATCGCGCGCGCAAGCAGTGTCTTACCTGTGCCCGGCGGGCCAACCAGCAGCGCGCCTTTCGGGATCTTGCCGCCGAGGCGCGAGAACTTCTGCGGGTTGCGCAGGAATTCCACGATCTCTTCCAGCTCATCCTTGGCTTCATCAATTCCGGCCACATCGTCAAAGGTCACGCGGCCGCTCTTTTCCGTAAGCAGTTTCGCCTTCGACTTGCCAAAGCCCATCGCGCCACCGCGACCACCACCCTGCATCCGGTTCATGAAATAGATCCACACGCCGATCAGAAGCAGGAAGGGAAGCCACAGAACAAGCGTCGAGAGGAAGCCCGACTGTTGCTGCGGGCGCGCCTCGACTGGGATCTGGGCGTCGAGCAGGCGCTGCGTCAGGTTGGTGTCATCGGGGCGCACGGTCGAATACTGCTGCCCGTCGCGACCGACAAACACGATCCGCTCGCCATCGATGGTCACGCGGCTCACTTCGTTGTTGTCAACACGCTCGATGAAATCCGAGTAATTCACGCTGCGCGCCGAAGATGCGTTCTGTCCCGTGCTGAACATGTTGAACAACATGATCATCAGCAGGAAGAGCACGATCCAGAATGCAAAATTCCGTGCGTTGCCCACGGGCGTCTCCTCTTGTGATGGATGGTGGTGCCCGCAGGCGCCTTGTCCTGCTTACATACATAGCAAATATGGGCGGGTGATCAATGAGATTACCCCTGAAGCACGCTCAACTCCGCAGGATTCACGAGCTTTGCGCGCCATTGTGGGGCAAAACCGGCCAACGGCGCGGCAATCAGCCGCGTTCCGTGCCAGAGCGCGGGGCTCGCCGGAAGCGAGCAGCGCGGCACCTGCCAGAGCGCGCGATCGGGGCAGGCGGCCAGCCCGTCCTCGCCCAGTGCGCCGATCTGCAACTCTCGCGT
>SLKB01000412.1 GCA_007134805.1 Paracoccaceae bacterium | reverse complement strand
TGTCGCCACATATCATCGCAGGCACCTGCGCCCGTGTCGTCAGATGGCCCTGAGCCATTGCGGCGCGCATGCAGGTTTCAGGTGATCAGACCGGCCAACTCCGCGCCTGAACTGCGGTGCCTGAGGGCCTTATCGGGGCGGTTGGGCATATCCGTAGGTGATGTCGAAATCGGTCGGCAGCCCGGCATGATAGTCATAGATGACCGAAATCGGCAGATCGCCCTCGGCCAGGTCGCCCGAGAGGATGCAGACCACCTGATTGTCGAGCAGGACATGCGTCTGCCCGTCGACAAGTTCGGTCGTGATCGTGCCTTCGGCGACAGGGCGCTCCGGCCAGGTTTCGGCCAGTTTTTCGACCGGGGTCGGGATCGAGATGATGAGGCGATCGCAACTCGGGTCGAAATCGGTGATCACGGGCAACTCGCCCAAGGCGACCGGCCCATCCCATGCGATCGATCCGTCGACAAGAAACGTGTCATGCCCCCCGCCACCGGTCGCAATGTCGAACCGTCCCAGCGCGATCAGGTCATCCCCGTCCGACCCGTTCAGGATATCCTGCGACCCGCTGTGCAGGCTGGTGATTCCGCTTGCCACATCCGTGTGCACGGAAACCCCGCTCAATGTCAGCCCCGGGGCATCCGGCGCGGGCGCCTTGTCCGGAACGGCCGCGCCATCTTCCGGCGCGGTCTCGGCGACGTCATTCTCTTCGGAGTCGCCACGCACTTCAGGGTCTTCCGGCATCTCGTCGGGGTCCATCGCCGCCCAGTTCAGGAAATCGTCCGACACGCTGACATTGGGCTCGGTCTGAGGCGTGTCATCGCCCTCGTCCTCGGCACCGGAGGCGCTGTCTTTCACCATCATCGAGTCGAGCACGGCGATCCCGGCAACGGCGAGCAAGATCATCGACAACCACATGGGCGCTCCGGCCTTCAAAAGGAAACAAAACCAATCCTGTGACGGTAACAGCGTCGAGAGATTGCATCAATCGACATGCGCCGCACCTCCCGATCTATCTCAGCACAAGGTTAACAATTTCTTTCCGCCGCACCGCACCCCCGACCGGCTGTGGCGCGGCAGACACGGCGCGTCTGCCGCGCGACGGGGACAGACCGCGCAGCTCCTGTGCAGCGCGCATCTTTCAGGTGGGAATCGCACCCATTCGCGCGCGCCCATCTTGTCCTCGGCGAAGCGCGCCCCTACGATCCAGCCTGACACCTTACCCACAAGAGAGCCCGATGCCTGTCCGGAACCGCTTTGCCGAACGACTGCCCGAGATCGCTGCCTGGCGGCAGGATTTCCACGCCCACCCGGAGCTGCATTTCGAGTGCCATCGCACTGCCGGGATCGTCGCGGGCAAACTTCGCGCCTTCGGGTGCGACGAGGTCGTCGAGGGGATCGGGGTCACGGGGCTTGTCGGGCTGATCCATGGGCGCAAGCGCAGCTCGGGGCGCGTGATCGGGCTGCGCGCCGACATGGACGCGCTGCCGATCCATGAGGCGACCGGCAAGCCCTATGCCTCGATCCACCACGGCAAGATGCATGCCTGCGGCCATGACGGGCACACGGCGATGCTGCTGGGCGCGGCGGAATATCTGGCCGAGACGCGCAATTTCGATGGCACGGTCGCGGTGATCTTCCAGCCCGCCGAAGAAGGCGGCGCCGGGGCCAAGGTGATGTGCGACGCAGGCCTCATGGCGCGGTTCGGCATCGACGAGGTCTACGCGATGCACAATCGCCCCGGCCATCCGCTGGGCGAGTTCAACATCCGCGCGGGGGCCTTCTATGCCGCCTGCGACGAGTTCCGCATCACGGTCGAGGGCAAGGGCGGGCATGCCGCCAAGCCGCATGCCACTTACGATCCGACCCTCGCGGCCAGCCATCTGATCCTCGCCCTGCAGAGCGTCGCGAGCCGCAACGCCGACCCTACCGAGAACATCGTCCTGTCGGTCTGCGGCGTGCGCAGCCACAGCGAGGCGTTCAACGTCATCCCCCAGCGGGTCGAGCTGCGCGGCACGATCCGCACGCATGACGCAGCCCTGCGCCGCCGCGCCGAGGAACGCCTGCACCAGATCAGCAGCGCCACGGCCCTTGCCTTCGGCGCGCAGGCCGAGATCGAGTTCCTCACCGGCTATCCGGTCATGGTCAATCACCCCGACGAGACCGAGATCGCGCGAACAATCGCGCTGCAGGTCTCGGGCCAGTGCCTCGAGGCAGGGTTCAACATGGGCGGCGAGGATTTTGGCTACATGCTGCTTGAACGACCGGGTGCCTATATCGTGCTCGGGGCCGGTGCGGGGCCGGGTCTGCATCACCCGGAATATGATTTCAACGACGAGATCATCCCCTATGGCTGCAGCTGGTTCGTGGGCGTCGCCGAAGCGCAGATGCCACTTTAACGCGAGTGGAATCGAGTTTAGCGTCGCATAGGTTGACAAATTCCGGGCAGGATCCGGGCAGGCTCGCCCGCATTGCGGCCTGTTGCAATTTTTCGGCGCAAACTTGGCATCGTGACTTGACTCCGCAGCGCTGGCGCAATCTTCTTGAGGGTGTTGAGAAGATGCAGGGCGGAAATCGGCCTGCTTTCAAT
>SLKB01000400.1 GCA_007134805.1 Paracoccaceae bacterium | reverse complement strand
CGGCCGTGCTCGCGACCGCTTCGAAATAGGCGGCATTGGCGACGTCGGCGGTCAGGACACTCGCGTCATAGTCGCTCAAGCCGAACTCCGCCATGAAGCGGGTCTTCTTGGCGTCCGGCAATTCCGGGAGAGTGGCCTCGATGTCATCGACCCAGGCCTGGTCTATCTCCAGCGGCAGCAGGTCGGGGCAGGGGAAATAGCGGTAATCATGCGCCTCTTCCTTCGAGCGCATCGACCGGGTCTCTCCCTTGTCGGGATCGAAGAGCCGGGTTTCCTGTACCACTGATCCGCCATCTTCCAGGATGGCGATCTGGCGCCGCGCCTCGAACTCGATCGCGGCCTGGATAAAGCGCATCGAGTTCATGTTCTTGATTTCGCAGCGCGTACCGAGATGACTGAAATCCTGGCTTTCCTGATACCGCTCGTACTGGCCGGGGCGGCAGACCGAGACATTCACGTCCGCGCGCAGGTTCCCGTTCTGCATGTTGCCATCGCAGGTGCCAAGGTAGCGCAGGATCTGGCGCAGTTTGGTGACATAGGCCGCGGCTTCCTCCGGCCCGCGAATATCGGGGCGTGAGACGATCTCCATCAGGGCGACGCCCGTGCGGTTGAGATCGACGAAGGACATGTTGGGGTCCATGTCGTGGATCGACTTGCCGGCATCCTGCTCGACATGTATCCGCTCGATGCGCACGCGCCGCGCAAGCCCCGGGCCCATCTCGACGATCACCTCCCCCTCGCCGACAAGCGGGTGGTAGAGTTGGCTTATCTGATAGCCCTGCGGCAGGTCGGGGTAGAAATAGTTCTTCCGGTCGAAGGCCGAGACCAGATTGATTGTCGCGCGCAGCCCGAGCCCGGTGCGCACCGCCTGTTCGATGCAGAACTCATTGACCACAGGCAGCATTCCCGGCATCGCCGCATCGACGAAGGCCACGTTGGAATTGGGCTCGGCGCCGAAACTGGTCGAGGCGCCCGAGAAGAGTTTCGCCTTGCTCGAAATCTGGGCGTGAATCTCCATACCGATGACCAGTTCCCACTCGCCCGTGGCGCCGGAAATCCGCTTCGGCTGGGGAACTTCAAAGGTCAAATCCAGCATTTGCGCCTCTCTGTGGCTGATCTGCCCTGCCTTCTAGCGATGCAGACGCGCCACAGCAAGGGGGGCGTGTCGGCGAAGTCCTGCCCAAAATCAGCCCCTCGCGGCGCTGTCGATTGCCAAGCAGCGCGATCTCAGGCTTATGCCGCAGTGCAGCATCATTGGTGAGCTGCGCCGCTCCTGGACATCAGATGTTTCGCTTCAAACTGCCTTCCGCCGTCACGGCCTTCTGCCTGAGCACCGTTCTCGCCGGTTGCACGCTCTCAGCGCCACCCGAGCACGACATGCCCGAGCCGCTCGATGTGTCCACCCGTTGGGATCACCGTCCCGAGGCCGAGATCTGGACGGCTGCGAAATTCGACGCGCTCGACAAGGAAGGGCGCGCCCTCGTCACCACAGTGCCCGCCGATATCGAGGAGTTCTGCCCCGGGTATGAGGACGCCGATATCGAGGAACGCAAGGCGTTCTGGACCGCACTGTTCTCTGGGCTTGCAGGCTATGAAAGCACCTGGCGTCCAGAGGCCGCAGGTGCGGGTGGTCGCTATCGGGGGCTGCTGCAGATCTGGCCAACTTCGGCGCGGCATTATGGCTGCGATGTGTCGCATCCCAAGGGGCTTTATGATGGGCCCACCAACCTGCGCTGTGCTGCGCGGATCGCGGCGCAGGCCGTCCAACGCGACAAGGTTGTCGTGGGCGGTCCGGGCCAGTGGGGCGGGGTTGCACGCGACTGGCCGCCCATGCGCAACGCCTCCAAGCGCAACGATATCGCGAGTTTCACGCGCGCGTTGCCGGTTTGCCAGACCTGATCCCAAGGTTGCTGCAACCGCGAAAAAAAACCTGCGCTTCAGGAATTGATAACCCTTCTGCGCCAGATTGGCCGCAGAACGGGTGATCAATGCGATGACAGAGCAGGCAGAAGCGGATAATCACATCCAGGCGCATGTTTCGGCGCTCGCGCAGATGGCTGGCCGACGCAAACAGGCCGAGGACGCGGCGCGCACGACATTCGAGGCCGCGATCCGGGTTGCCTTTGGCCGCATGAGCGCCGAATGCCCGGGGCTCGATGGCACTGTCGATTCCATGCGCATTCGGCAGGGGTCCCTTGCCGAAGTGCTCGACATCGCCGAGCCGGGCATGTTCCTGTCGCTCCTCGAAGGGCAGGGGGATCGCATGGCCCTGGTGATGACCTGCGAGACAGTGCTCGCCGGGATCATCGAGGCGCAGGCCACGGGCCGGGTGCGCCCGTCACTGCCGCACAGGCGCAAGCCGACTCGCACTGATGCTGCGCTGATGGCGCCGCTGATCGAGTCCTTCCTGCGGCTCCTTGAGCAGCGTTGCGCGGATCTGCCGCAAAGCCGCCAGGTGAAGGGCTATGTATATGGATCCTTCCTTGACGATCCGCGCCCGCTTGATCTGATGCTCGATGACGGCGCCTATATGCTGATCACCTTGTCAGTCTCGCTCGGGCTTGGTGCGAAACGGGGAGACTGGCATCT
>SLKB01000061.1 GCA_007134805.1 Paracoccaceae bacterium | reverse complement strand
AGCAATGCCCCAGGTCACGGCGCGGTTGCCCAGTTTCGAGAGGTCACTGGCGGAGATGGACGGCACCGGCTTGGGCCCTCCTGCGCTGGAACTCGGTCTCATCGAGGATCGATTCAATCTGCAGCAGGGTCCAGCCTGTGCGCGCGATGACAGGGGCGGCATAGCGCGCGGCGGCGTCATGCGAAACGCAGGCCTCGGCGGGCAATGCGATGAGCCCGTATTGCAGCCGCAGCGGGTTGTCCTGCTTGGCCTTGTAATCGGCAAAGCACTGCGCTGCTGCAGGTGTGAGGACAGCAAGCGATGCGGCAAGGGTAATGAGGGCAAGGGCGCTTTTCATGCGCTCACCCTGCCGCGAGGCGTCTGGTTATGCAATATCGGCGAGGACAGGGGGCGGATGATATCGGATAACCGCAGCGCGATATTGTATGGCGTCGATGGCGGGCGCGATGCTGGCGGTGTCTCATTGCCGCTGGAGGAGCTTGCCCATGTCCGCCCTGTCCCATGTTGGAACCCTACGCAGGCGCGCGACTGCCGTGGCAGCTGCGATTGCAGTGATCGTGACAAGCGTTGCTGTTTCGGCCGCACCGGCGCGTGCGTCCGACGATGCGCTGATCCGTTTCCTGCTGGGGGCGACGGCGGTCGCGATCATCATCGGTGCCGCGTCCTCGAGTTCGCGCAGCGGCAGCAGCGCGCAAGCGCGTCATCGCGGCGACACCCTGCCGCGCCACTGCCGCGAGACCCTGTCCGTCCGCGGGCAGCACATCCATGTCTACGCGGCGCGCTGTCTTCATAAGGCCGGCCTTGGCAACCCGCCCCAGCAGTGCCGCGAGAGCGTGCGTACCAACCGGGGTGTTCGCGACTATTATCGCGCGCGCTGCCTTGAGAGTCGCTATCACCCTGGCCGGGGCCAGAATGTTCAGCCGAGGCATGCGCCGCGGCGCGAGCTCGGGCATCGCGCGCCGCGCCGCGCGGGTCTGCCGCATCAGTGCCGTGTGATTTACACGTATCGCGGCCTGCATCATGCGGGCTATCAGGCCTATTGCCTCGGTCAGCACGGGCTGCACGATCTGCCATCGACCTGCCTCGTGCGCAGACAGAGCCGGCATATCTACAGTGCTGCGTGCCTGCGCGATGTCGGATATCGCGCACGCTGATCCGGGTTTGGGCTTGCCTCGGGGCTGCAAGGCTGGCTAGCTGACGGTCATGCCCCGTCTGCTTCCTGATTTCGATTTCGAAACCCGCGCTGCGCGCCACGGCAAGCGACGGGTTGTCGGTGTCGACGAGGTCGGCCGTGGCCCGCTTGCCGGTCCGGTGATGGCGGCTGCCGTGTGGCTCGATCCTGATACTGTCCCCGAGGGGCTTGCGGATTCCAAGACCCTGAGCGCGGCCCGGCGGGAGCGGCTTCACGAGGCGATCCATGCCTGCGGGGATGTGGGCCTCGGGACTGCCAGCGCCGCCGAGATCGACGCGCTGAATATCCTGCAGGCATCACATCTCGCCATGCGCCGGGCGATTGCGGCGCTTTCGATCCCCCCCGATCTGCTGCTGATCGACGGCAACCGTATGCCCGGTGATCTTCCCTGCGAGGCCGAATGCATCATTCGCGGAGATGCGCGGGTGCGCTCGATCGCAGCGGCCTCGATCGTGGCCAAGGTGACACGCGATCGTCTGATGCAGGATCTTGCACAGGATTATCCGGGTTACGGTTGGGAACAGAATGCCGGTTACCCGACGAAGCGTCACAAAAATGCCATAGCAGATTTGGGGCTGACCCCAGAGCATAGGCGTTCCTTCAAGCCGATACGCAACATGTTGTATTTGGGAGGACATGAAGAAAGTTTTTTAACGCCCTGATTCAAAAAGAATTTGACCTGGATTCGCCTTTGAATCATCTTTCCGGGAAACCAAGCGCGAAGGCGCCCGCTCAGAGGCAGAGATGACAGTGACACTGAAATCACAGGGCGTTGCAACGCTCCCGCTTGACACGATCCTCGAAGGCGACTGCATCGATGTCATGGCCCGCCTTCCCGAAGGCAGCGTGGATCTGATTTTCGCTGACCCTCCCTATAATCTGCAGCTGAGGGGCGAATTGCATCGGCCAGATAACAGTCGGGTCGACGCGGTCGACGACGCCTGGGACCAGTTCGACAGCTTCAAGGCCTATGACCAGTTCACCCACGCTTGGCTTGCTGCCGCGCGCCGGGTTCTGAAACCGCATGGGGCGATCTGGGTCATCGGGTCGTATCACAACATCTTCCGGGTTGGCGCGGCGCTGCAGGATGCCGGCTTCTGGATCCTGAACGACGTGATCTGGCGCAAGAGCAACCCGATGCCGAATTTCCGTGGCAAACGGCTAACGAATGCGCATGAGACGATGATCTGGGCGTCTAAATCGCAAGGTGCGAAATACACCTTTAATTATGAGGCGCTCAAGGAACTGAACGAGGGGCTGCAGATGCGGAGCGACTGGATGCTGCCCATCTGCTCTGGTCATGAGCGGCTGAAAGATGCCGAGGGCGAGAAAGCGCATCCAACCCAGAAGCCGGAATCGCTGCTGCATCGCGTGCTGGTCGGCAGCACGCATCCCGGGGATGTTGT
>SLKB01000229.1 GCA_007134805.1 Paracoccaceae bacterium | reverse complement strand
TCGGCCATCGACTGGTTGTCGCGGGTGACCGTGGCGCCACCGGAGCCCGCGCTGCCCACGCCGTCGGATGGGGCGGCCGCGGCGCTTGTACCGGGGGCGATCTCGGTGTCGCCGCTGGACGGGCCGACGACCGATGCGCTGGGGCTGATGCCGGCCGCGCGGGCGGGGCTGCCGGGCGACCTGTGGGGCATGACGCCGGCCACATCGCTGGCCGAGGCGCTGTCGGGGCTCGGGCCGGACACGCTTCCGGCCTTGCAGGGGCTGATCCTGTCGCTGGCGGTGGCCGAACTGGACCCCCCGCGGGATGCCGAGGGGCGCGGGGCGCTGTTTCTGGCGCGACTGGACCTGCTGATGGCGTTCGGGGCGCTCGACCCCGCGCTGGCGCTGGTCGAGGCGGCGGATCCCGCGACGCCCGCGTTGTTTGGCCGTTGGCTGGACCTTTCGCTGCTGGCTGGGGACGCCGCAGCCCCCTGCGCGGCGCTGCGGGCCGAGCCTGCGCTGTCGCGGGATGCCGCCGTGCGGATCTATTGCGCCGCCCGGGCCGGCGACTGGGAGGCCGCCGAGGTGCTGCTGTCGGGGCCCGAGGGGGCGACCCTGACGCCGCCGGTGCGCCGGGCGCTGGGCAGGTTTCTGGACCCCGAGGCGGGCGAGACCCCGGCCGGCCTGCCGCTGGTACAGCGGCCCACGCCGTTGATGTGGCAGATCGCCGATGCGCTGGGCGAGGGGTGGGGCAGTGCACAACTGCCACTGGCCTTTGCCCATGCCGATTTGGGCCCCTCGGCCGCGTGGCGGGCGCAGATCGAGGCCGCCGAGCGGCTGGCGCGGGCCGGAGTGCTGACGCCGAACCGGTTGCTGGGCCTCTATACCCAGCGGGCGCCGGCGGCCTCGGGCGGTGTGTGGGACCGCGCGGCGGCGGTGCAACGGCTGGACGCCGCACTGGCTATGGCGGCGGTGCCGCAGGCGGCGCCCGAAACCGCTGCAGCCGCGGGGGATGCGCTGATGGCGGCGTGGGAGCGGATGGCCGAAGCCGAGCTTGAGCATCTCCTGGCCATCCTGATGGCCGACCGGTTGGCCGAGGTGGCGCTGGAGGGGGACGCGGCGGCGCTGGCCTGGCGGGCGGGGCTTCTGGCCGGGCGAACCGACCCGCCCCCGCCGCCCCTGCCCGGCGCGGCGGCACGGGACACATTTCTGGCCGCCATCGCCACCGACAGCCTGGGCCCCGACACCCCGCGGCCCCCCGGCGCGCTGCCCGCGGCCATCGCCGAGGGTTTGACCGCCCCGCCCGACCCGGAGGCCGCGGCCCTGCTGGACGAAGGGCGCCGGGGCGAGGTGCTGCTGCTGGCGCTGACGCTCATGCAGGGCGGCCGGCGCGACGACCCGCGGGTGGTCTCCGACGGGCTGATGCTGCTGCGCGCGGCGGGGCAGGAGGCCGTCGCCCGCCGCGCCGCGCTGGAGCTTCTGCTTCTGGACCGCCGCGGATGAGCCAACCCACCGAATCCGCGGGCGGGCGGGGCGTGCTCGGAGCCTCTCCGCCAGCTCGACAGGCGGTCCTGGCGGCCGAGGATGCTCGCTGGATCTCGACCTTCCTCGAGGCGCAGGCGGCCGAGCGGGATGCGGCGCGCAACACCCTGCTGGCCTATGGTCGCGACCTGCGGGATTTCGCGGGGTGGCTTGGGCGCCGGGGACTGGGCCTCGCGGCGGCCGGCCGGGCCGATATCGAGGCCTATCTGGTCGCGTGCGACGCGGAGGGCCTGTCGCGGGCCACCCGCGGGCGGCGGCTGTCGTCGATCCGGCAGCTCTATCGCTTTGCCTGGGGCGAGGGGTGGTGCGCCACCGATCCTGCGGTGGAACTGCGCGGCCCCGGCCGCGGCGGCCGGCTGCCCGAAACCCTGTCGGAGGAGGAGGTCGGCCGCCTTCTGCAGGCCGCGCGGGCCCATGGCCGCACCGAGGCTGACCGGCTGCGCGCCACCTGCCTGCTGGAGCTTCTCTATGCCACCGGCATGCGGGTGTCGGAGCTGGTGGCGCTGCCGCTGGCGGCGGCCCAGGGCGACCCCGAAATGCTGCTGGTGCGCGGCAAGGGCGGGCGCGAGCGCATGGTGCCGCTGTCCCGCCCGGCCCGCGCGGCGCTCGCGGCCTGGACCGCGCATCGGCTGGCCGAGGAGGAGGCGGCGCGAACGGCTGGGCGCCCGGCGCAGCGGCACCTCTTCCCCTCGCGGGGTAAGGCGGGGCATCTGACGCGGGTGGGGGTGCATGCCTTCCTCAAGGACCTGGCGGTGGCCGCGGGCCTAACGCCTGCCCGCGTCAGCCCGCACAAGCTTCGCCACGCCTTTGCAACCCATCTGCTGGCGGGTGGGGCCGACCTGCGGGTGATCCAGACCCTGCTCGGCCATGCGGACATCTCGAGCACCGAGATATATACCCATGTTCTTGAGGACCGTTTGCGGCGTACGGTCCTCGAGCATCACCCGCTCGCCCGCCCGGAGGACCCGTGACCCCGCGCCAGATGCAGACCGACCCGACCGCCCCGGCCACCTCGGCCCTGCGCGAGACCCTCCTGGGGATGGACCTGCATCCGGCGCTGCTCGATTCCGGGTTCTGGATC